>RFVQ01000105.1 GCA_009922495.1 Chitinophagia bacterium | reverse complement strand
ATTGATCGTCATCGACGTCGTCACCTTGTCGAGGGGCAGATCCGCGAGCAGCGTGCGCATGTCATCGAGCGAGTCGATGGCCACGCCCACCTTGCCGACCTCGCCCTGGGCGCGCGGATGATCGCTGTCGTATCCCATCTGGGTCGGCAGGTCGAAGGCGCACGACAATCCGGTCTGCCCCGCCTCGAGGAGGAACTTGAACCGCTGGTTGGTGTCGGCCGCACTGCCGAAGCCCGCGTACTGGCGCATCGTCCAGAGACGATCGCGGTGCATGGTCGGATAGATGCCGCGGGTGTATGGCGCGCCTCCGGGGAGCCCGATGTCGGTCTTCGGATCGAGCGAGGAAATGGAGTCCTGCGTGTACAGCGGTCATATGAAGGGTGACGTTGTTTCCAACGTTCACTTGAATGTCATCATCTGAATCAAACATATCTTTCATATCAACTAACTCCAAGGCCAATGATTCATCCTTCTGAGCCTTCTCTATAACTATTTCAGAATCAGATTGTGACTTAGCGTTCGCCCAACCCCATCTTTTTCCAATAGTATGGAAAAACGCTTGCGCTGTGAGATGTAAAAGGATGTCTGAAAAAATGATTTCTTTCCCTCAAACTCTTTTTTCATTTCTTCCTGTCCAAGCAGGAACATGGGCGACTCATGCCAGACCAACTCGATCTTCGATGCAGATGCTGCTTTTGTCATTCTTCTCTCCAGCCAATCGTCATGCACACGATAGGCCTCTATTCTTTCAACTCCCTTTTTTTTCAGGTACTTGATAAGTTCTATTGCCGCAGCATGTTTTTCTCCTGCTTCAACATAATTCACATCCAATCCTTTTTTCACCAAGTGCTGAAAATACAGCTGCATGCTGGCCCGGTGATACACCAACTTCTGTTTGTGGAAAGCAAACTGGTTGAAGAAAAGTTCTTCCTCTATGAGATAGATTGTATCCGCCTGTTTCAAGGGCGCCAAGTCCTTGAACAGTTGATGAGGAAAGATCAGAAAAACGGAACGCAACTTCTTTTTCTTGAATGACAAATGATGAGCAGGATTGTTCATGATCTACAATCCCTATCAAAACAAAAAGGTGGTCAACAAATGACCACCTTTTCTTTATTCATTGTATGAGATCATGCAAGATCGAAACGATCTGCATTCATCACCTTGGTCCAGGCGGCAACAAAATCATGGAGGAATTTCTGCTCTCCATCCGCACAGGCATAAACTTCCGCTACTGCGCGAAGTTCGCTGTTGGAACCCAGGATCAGGTCAGTACGGGTAGCGGTCCATTTCACCTCACCGGTCTTGCGATCCTTTCCTTCGAACAGATCCTGCTTCTCACTTACTGCTTTCCAGCTGGTGCTGAAATCAATGAGGTTGGTGAAGAAGTCGTTGGTCAATACACCCGGACGATCCGTGAACACACCGTGTTTGGATCCATCAAAGTTGGTATGCAAGACCCTCATGCCACCGAGCAATACGGTCATTTCGGGAGCGGTCAGGTTGAGCAACTGTGCTTTGTCAACCAGCATGTCTTCTGCAACTGAAGCATAACGGCTCTTCACGTAATTGCGGAAGCCATCAGCATTGGGTTCCAGCCAGCTGAAAGAATCTACTTCAGTCTCTTCTTGTGATGCATCGGCACGTCCAGCAGTAAAAGGAACAGTGATGATATGTCCTGCCAGCTTGGCTGCTTGCTCAATACCTACAGAACCACCGAGTACGATAAGGTCTGCGATCGATACTTGCTTGCCTCCGGTCTGTGCGGCGTTGAACTCCTTTTGAATGCCTTCCAATGCATCGAGTACGGTTGACAATTGAGAAGGATTGTTCACGGCCCAGTATTTCTGGGGAGCCAAACGTATGCGACCACCATTGGCACCGCCGCGCTTGTCGGTTCCACGGAAGGTAGAAGCAGAAGCCCAAGCTGTGCTCACCAACTGTGAAACACTGAGTCCGGATGCCGCGATCTTCGCTTTGAGATCGGCCACATCCTTGTCATCAATGGCTTTGTAGGTTACAGCAGGAATTGGATCCTGCCAGATCAATACTTCAGCAGGTACTTCGGAACCGAGGTAACGGTTGCGTGGACCCATGTCACGATGGGTCAGCTTGAACCAAGCGCGGGCAAAGGCATCCGCAAACTGATCAGGGTTCTCATAGAATTTCCTGGATACTTTCTCATAAGCCGGATCAACACGAAGGGCGATATCGGAAGTCAGCATCGTGGGTGCATGACGCTTGGAAGCATCATGTGCATCGGGCACTGTTCCGGCACCGCCGCCATTCTTGGGTTTCCACTGATGCGCACCGGCAGGGCTCTTGCTCAGTTCCCACTCGTATCCGAAAAGATTCTCAAAATAGTTGTTGCTCCATTGGGTGGGTGTGGTGGTCCAGGCACCTTCCAATCCGCTGGTGATGGTATCACCGGCATTACCGGTACCATAGGTATTCTTCCATCCCAGTCCCTGCTCTTCAAT
The DNA here is from genome assembly GCA_009922495.1 of Chitinophagia bacterium. GTDB lineage: Bacteria > Bacteroidota > Bacteroidia > Chitinophagales > Chitinophagaceae > Pollutibacter. The sequence continues at coordinate 5,169 of RFVQ01000105.1, read as the reverse complement.
GCTTGCACCGGCAGGCTCTTTGCCTACATATTTGCTGGGATCTGCAGCGCCATGGGTTTTACCGAAGGTATGCCCGCCTGCGATCAGCGCCACTGTCTCTTCGTCGTTCATGGCCATGCGACCAAAAGTCTCGCGGATATCCCTTGCTGATGCGAGGGGATCAGGATTGCCATTGGGTCCTTCAGGGTTCACATAGATCAGACCCATCTGCACAGCGGCCAATGGATTTTCCAGGTCGCGGTCGCCGGTATAACGTTTGTCACCCAGCCACTCACGCTCGGATCCCCAGTATACGTCCTCCTGTGGTTCCCAAACATCTTCGCGACCACCGGCAAAACCAAAGGTCTTGAAGCCCATGGATTCCAGGGCGCAGTTACCAGCCAATACCATGAGGTCGGCCCAGGAGAGTTTCTTGCCATATTTCTTCTTGACTGGCCACAGCAACAAGCGGGCTTTGTCGAGGTTCGTATTATCAGGCCAGCTGTTCAGCGGAGCGAAACGCAGCGTTCCGGTTCCGGCGCCACCACGACCATCAGTGGTACGGTAAGTACCGGCACTATGCCAGGCCATGCGGATGATAAAAGGACCATAGTGTCCGTAGTCGGCCGGCCACCAGTCTTGCGAAGTAGTCAGAACATCCACGATGTCTTTTTTCACTGCAGCCAGGTCGAGCGACTGGAATTCTTTTGCGTAGTTGAAATCAGGGTCCATGGGGTTGGACAAAGAAGAATGCTGGCGAAGGATGTTCAGCTTCAACTGGTTTGGCCACCAGTCGCTGTTACGGGTTCCCCTGCCTGCACTTTGGTTCACCATGGCACCGGTAAAGGGACATTTGCCCGCGGGTGCACCATTTTCTGCGCTCATATGATCTGTTTTTTTATTGGTTTAAAAGAATGGATGGCAAAATTACTACAATCCCATTCAGTAACTTTTTTAATCCTTAATTGTTCAATTTTTAGTGCTAAAAAATCATAAAGACTTAATCATTGAACCAATAGTTCAGCCGGAATATTCAATTTTTTACTCAGTATTCTGATCATTTCAACCGTGAGCTTTCTTTTTCTGTGCAATATTTCGCTAACACGGCTTTTATAACCAATGAAGTTGGCTAGATCCGTTGAGCTATATCCCATCTGATCCATCCTGAATTTTATGGCCTCAATGGGATCGGGATGTTCTATGATCAATTGCTCACTCTCGTATTTTTCTATGAGTATCGACAAAACCTCCAACTCATCACCCTCTGGAGTTTTGGGCTTTGCATCAAAAATCTCTTCCAATCGTTTTATTGCCAGCTTATGATCCTTTTTTGTTCGAATGGGTTTGATTTTCATCTTCAAATTTTTTGAGCATCTATAACAATCATTACTCCCGATCTACAAAGTTACCATTTTGGTAACATTTAAAAAATTACGTGGATTATCAAAAGCGTTTCAAACCCTTACTTTCTGCACCAACTTTTTATGTATTGGCCAACAACTTACCTATCAATACAACCTGCCCAAGGTGATAGTAGCTATGTTCGATGATACCTTCAATGTTGCGGAGATAGGTGCCGTACTTTTCATCGACAAAAATTTCATCCAGTTTTTCATCTGACAATAGTTCTACTGCATCAGCGAAAGAACTCGCATTGGAAACAAAACTGGTTTTCAACTGATCCCAGTCCAATGCGGAAAGAATGGGCGAAGCATCAAAACTATAGCGATCACGGATCGTCAGGTCTCCTCCCTTCAATACTGCTAAAACGCCGGATAGATAATAGTTGATATGGAATGTCAGTTCAGCAATCGTGTGCACTCCTGCAACACGATGGGTCGCATCCTGCCAGGAGCGTTGATCGATCTGCTCTTTGAAATTGGTATTCGCAATCCACTTCCCATCAAGCAGGACCTCACGAACCCGAAACGCCAATTCTTGATTCCTTGTCACAACGATACTATTTTATTTTCCTGATGATCTTCTCATAGGCCTCTGCATACTGCATCATGCCAATATCATTGGGATGGGTGCCATCCACTGTGCTTTCGGTGGTGAAACCAATGGCAGCCGCGCTCAGGTGATAAATATTGCGAATGCCTTCTTTCTTCATCTTCTGAAATACTTCCGCTGCGATCTCACTGGCTGCCTTGTAGCGTGATGTCATCACTGAATCCATGTTCATCCCTTCCAATCCGCTGCAATGTTCTGCGAGCACGATGGGCACACCAGGATGTTGCGATTGCAGATCAGCAACGGACTTGCGAATTCTTCTCTCAATTTCTGCTGCTGGAAATTGTTCCCTCAACGTAAGGTTCGGCATGCAATCGAGGATATACAATTTTGCGTCGATGCCATTGATCAGATCGATCACTGGTTGTTCCAGTTGTCCGTTTCCGGAAAAACCCAGGTTGATCATTTTTGCATTCAGCTTTCTACCCAGGATATTGGTCCAGGCCAAACCGGGTCTGCTGGCACAAGCACCGTTCATGATAGAAGTACCATAGGCAACAATCGGCTTCTCATCCGCAATCGGTAGCAACTCGAATTGATTTCCCTCGGGCACTCCGATCTTCATCCATTGTACTGCAGTATACAAAGGCAGGTAGAGACGAAAAGTTTCTGTGGGTTGAGACAATACCATGTTCTCAAAACGATAGGTAATGGTATCGCCAAATTTATACCCGCCCTTGGCCCAACGCCAATCACCCTTCAGATCCTTCGCATAAAGATCCACGCCCGAAACCCCGGTGGCAGGCATGTGGGGCATCGACTGGTTGCCCTTCACTACATATTTCACCACAACCGTTTTGCTGTTGGTCTTGAAGCCAATGTATTCACCCGCAGTATTCCTCGACAAATTCCAAACGGCTTGTCGTACGGTTTTTTCTGCTGCTGCAGGAAAACGATCATAGGCGCTGGCCAACTCCTTCTGCCAACCCCTGCCATCGATCACCGGAACCGAAGCAGCAACTGGATCGAACCATTGAAAGGATTGGGCGTGCAAGCAAAAAGGCAGGGAGAAAAACAAAAACGAAATGATCTTTTTCATGTGTGCATATTTAAGCCGCGAGGAAGAAGGAGAGAATGAAGTACAAAACGGATGGGCAAAGCAAACAGGCCAGGCCTGTATAAAAAGTAGCAGTCAACGCCCCATAGGGAACCAGCTTGGGATTGGTGGCTGCCAATCCTGCCGCCACGCCACTGGTGGTGCCGATCAAACCGCCATAGATCATCGCCGTTTGCGGATTGTTCAGTCCGATGCGTTTGGCAACCAATGGGGTCATGATGGTCACCAATACGGATTTGACCACACCAATCGCAATGCTGATGGCGATCACATCCGAACTGGCACCAATGGCATTGCCGGTAACAGGACCTACAATAAAGGTGCAGGCACCGGCACCAATCGTCACAACACTTTTGATATCATGATATCCCATCACATAACCGATGGCACCGCCCATGAAAAAAGCCACACTGATACCGAGCAACAATGACACCACGCCAATGATACCTGTCTTTTTGATCTCGCTGATGCTGGCGCCCATGGCAGTAGAAACAATGGAAAAATCCCGCATCATCGATCCGCCAAATACCGCCATGCCGGCAAACAAGGGAATATCAGCAATGCCTTTCTTTCCTCCAAAATATGCGATCACCAATCCTGCTGTGATCGCAATTGCAGCACCAGGGATCTTGCCCTTGGTCAGCTTCTTGGAGATCCAATAGGACACATAGAGAATGATGCCAACAAAAAGAAAGGCAACAATGAGATCGTGTTTCGCGATCAATTTTATCAGTTGTTCCATGTCTCCTGGTTTTCAGTGTTGGGAGAAAATTTTGATAACAAGGGAATGAGCATGAAACAAAAACCGGTCGCTACCACACCCACCACCAACGCAACCCATCCGCCCGACAAGGCCGCTTTGACATTTTGAATGGATGACATGGCCACCACCACCGGAATGTACATGCCACTCCAGAAATGAATACCGGATTCTGCTTCTGCATCGATCCAGTTTTTCTTTTTCATGGCATCTCCAAAGAGGATCAAGAGCAACATGCCAAAGCCCACGCCGCCGATATTTCCATCGAATTTGAATACCATGCCCAGGACATCCCCGATGAGTTGTCCTGCGATGAAACATGCTGCCAATACGGCTACGCCATATATTTTCATATCACAGGTTTAATTGACTATACGCTGGTTGAATTGTCTATTCAATACTACTTGTATTAGATAAACAATTGTTTGACATCATTCTTGACCACCTTGCCCATGGCATTGCGGGGCAAAGTTTCTACAACGAGATAACGTTTCGGTGTTTTGTAGGCAGGCATCCTTTCACGGATCCATGCATTCACGGCTATGGGATCAAATCCATCCACCGCTTCCACAGCTGCTACCACCAACTCTCCCCATTCATCATCTGGAATACCTGCGACCGCACAATCCTTGATCAGGCTATGTTCGCGCAAAACCTCTTCGATCTCCAACGCTGAAATTTTATATCCGCCGGATTTGATGATGTCTACGGAACTTCTTCCCACGATGCGATAATATCCATCGTCCACAATGGCCACATCACCTGTCTTGAACCAGCCATCAGCCGTGAACTCCTTCTCCGTTTCTGCAGGCTTTCGCCAATATTCCCTGAATACATTTCCTCCGCGAACGAGGATCTCACCCTGTTCACCTGGAGCAATGTCTTCAAATTTTTCATCCACCAACCGAACCTCCACATTAGGCAAGGCAATGCCTACATGTCCTGCTCTTCTTTGTGCACGATAGGGATTGCTGATGGCCATGCCAATCTCTGTCATGCCATAGCGCTCCAGCAAAACATGACCGCTGATCTTCTCCCATTTTTCCATGGTGCTTACCGGCAAGGCGGCGGATCCACAGACCATCAAGCGGAATTTTTCCATTGCATCATGCAATCGCTGCTGTTCATTTTGCGACAAGCCTTCCCAGTAGGTGATGAACTTGTAATAAATGGTGGGCACTGCCATGAAGACATTGATCTTCCCTTCCAGAAACAAGCCAAAGATTTTTTGGGCAGAGAAAGAGGGTATGAATTCACAAACGGCTCCGGAAAACAAAGAGCATCCCACCACATTCACAATCCCATGCACGTGGTGCAAAGGCAATACACAAAGGGTATGATCGTTTTCAGTCCACTCCCA
>RFVQ01000104.1 GCA_009922495.1 Chitinophagia bacterium | reverse complement strand
TGGAAACTGCCTGTTGTTTTCATCTGTGAAAACAACAATTACGCAATGGGAACCTCTGTTTCCAGAACCTCCAACGTTGTAGACATTTACAATCTGGCAGATGCCTATGACATGCCTGGAGATATGGTTGATGGCATGGATCCGGAAGCGGTTCATCAGGCAGTTGCCAGGGCAGTAAAGCGTGCAAGGGAAGGTGGTGGACCCACTTTATTGGAAATGAAAACTTACCGTTACAAAGGTCACTCTATGAGTGATCCTCAGAAATACAGGAGCAAGGATGAGGTAGAAGAATACAAGGAGCGTGATCCTATTGAAACTACAAAAGCCAAATTGCTCAACGATTTCGGTGTTGCTGAATCTGTGATTGAAGAGATCAATGAGAGAATCAGGCAAGTAGTGGATGATTCAGTGAAGTTCGCTGAAGAGAGTCCTTGGCCAGACGACAATGAGCTTTTAAAAGATGTATACAAGCAAGAAGATTATCCGTTTATTGTAGATTAAACATAAATCAAGTTAAATGTCTGAAAAGAATAATCCGGCACTCGCCGATCAGGAATCAGTGAACCAAGCCATTGGTGTCTGGGAAAAATATAGCAAGAAGATAATTTACGTTTCAGTTGCTGTAATTGTACTGGTAGGTGGATACCTTTCTTACGCAAACTTCATTGTGGCTCCTAAAGAACAAAAGGCCAGTGAAGAACTCTTTACAGCAGAGGCAAATTTCAGAAAAGACTCATTCAGCCTTGCCCTCAATGGAGCAAATGGTGCTCCTGGATTCCTGAAGGTGATCAGCAAATACGGAGGAACTGCCGCAGCTAACCTTGCCAGACTCTACGCTGGAGAAAGTCATTTGCATTTGGGTGAATATCAAAAAGCCATTGACCAGCTTGAGAAATACAGTGCAGCGGGCTCCAAGCAAATTGAGGCCAAGGTGGAAGGTTTACTGGGTGATGCCTATGCCGAGCTTAAAAAGAATGAGGATGCCATCAAGCATTACAAATCTGCAGGTACCCTGTTTCCTGAAGATCAGGCAATGGCTTCTGAATACCTTTTCAGAGGTGGTCTTTTGTGTGAAATTGCCGGCAAGAATGATGATGCAATCGAATTGTACCAGATCATAAAAGATAAATACCCAAGAACAGAAAAAGGATTTATCGTAGACAAATACCTGGCAAGATTGGGTTCCGTTAAATAATGGAATGGAAGTTCATGTTTTCATACCCTGTTTCATTGATCAACTTTACCCTGAAGCAGGGTTCAATACGATCAAAGTTCTGGAGAAAGCCGGTTGTAGTGTAAAATACAATCCACAACAAACCTGTTGCGGTCAACCTGCTTTTAATGCTGGCTATTGGGGAGAATCCAGGGAAGTTTGCAACAAGTTCATGGACGACTTTATTGATGCTGAATACATTGTCGTACCCAGTGCCTCTTGCACCGGATTCATCCGAAATTATTACTCCAAGATTTACGACAATGCCTCTAACCAAAAGGATATAAAAGGCCTTCAGGGGAAAGTATATGAACTCAGTGAATTTCTGGTAAATGTATTGGCGGTTGATGATCTGGGCGCCGAATTAAAAGCAACGGCAACGGTTCATGATTCCTGTGCAGGCTTAAGGGAATGCAAGCTAAAAGGCGAAGTTCGACAGCTGCTCTCAAAAGTAAAGGGACTTGCCTTAAGTGAACTAGCAGAAAATGAGACCTGTTGTGGATTTGGAGGAACTTTTGCTGTAAAATTCGATGGCATATCCGCTGCAATGGGAGATCAAAAAGTACAGAATATTTCCAATACAGGCGCTGAAATTGTTATCTCTACAGACCTTAGTTGTTTGATGCATATCGATGGCATCATTAACAAAAAAGGACTCCCCATTCGTACCATGCACCTCGCGGATGTCTTGGCCAGTGGATATTGATAAAAACCCATCATTATGGCTTTCTGGCTGATAAAATCTGAACCCTTCAAATATTCATGGGAGCAATTTGAAAAGGATGGATCTACCTTTTGGGATGGTGTGAGGAATTACCTCGCAAGAAACAACCTGCGGTCGATGAAAAAAGGAGACCTAGCCTTTTTTTACCACAGCAATGAAGGTTTAGAAATTGTTGGTATCGCCAAGGTCATCAAAGAAGCCTATCAAGATCCCACTACCGAAGAAACTGCTTGGGTGGCTGTTGATTTCAAACCCCACCAAAAATTCAAGAAGCCTGTATCCCTTGCAGCCATCAAATCCAAGAAGGAACTTTCCCAAATGGCGCTCATCAGATTGGGCAGGCTTTCTGTACAACCCGTATTGAAGGAAGAGTGGGAAATCATCCTCAAAATGGCTGCTGAAAAATAGCCTTTATCCTGCTGTTCTGCCTTCAAAAAGTGGATAACTCTTTGTGCCGTTTCTTCGGGATATGCCCCTGAAAATCAGTAAATTTGTTGATCAACCCACATCAATAAAAAAGGCTCATTTTCAATAAAATGGACGAACAAAATCTACCTGAACAGACGCACGATCAAAACCGAATCATTTCGATCAATATAGAGGAGCAAATGAAGGCTGCCTATATCGATTACTCCATGAGTGTAATCGTAGGGCGTGCCTTGCCGGATGTAAGAGACGGCCTTAAACCGGTTCACAGAAGGATCTTATTTGCCATGAACGAATTGGGCATGGATTACAACAAACCCACCCGTAAATGTGCCAGGATAGTGGGTGAAGTATTGGGTAAATACCATCCCCATGGTGATACTGCTGTGTATGATGCCTTGGTCAGAATGGGACAAGAATGGAATACGCGATATCCAACCATTGATAAACAAGGAAACTTTGGATCACCGGATGGTGAAGGACCCGCTGCCATGCGTTATACAGAAGCAAGGCTGCAAAGGATGTCCGGTGCCATGATGGACGATATCGACAAAGAAACAGTGGATTTCCAGTTGAACTTTGATGATTCCCTGGAAGAGCCTACTGTCCTTCCCACCAGGGTTCCACACTTGCTCATCAATGGCAGCAGTGGTATTGCAGTAGGCATGGCCACCAATATGCTGCCCCACAATCTATCTGAGACCATCGATGGATGCATTGCCTATATCGACAACCGTGACATCACCATCGACGAATTGATGCAACATGTAAAGGCGCCTGATTTCCCAGGAGGAGGCATCATCTATGGAATGGAAGGTATCAAGGCTGCCATGCATACAGGCAGGGGAAGGGTTGTGTTGAGGGGAAAAGTAAATGTGGATACCAAGGCCAATGGACGTGAGCAGATCATCATAACCGAAGTGCCTTACCAGGTTAGCAGGGACGTGTTGACAGCCAGGATTGGTCAACTGGTGGTAGAAAAAATAATTGATGGCATCACACATGTCAACAACGAGTCCAATGAAAATGAAGGAACACGGATTGTCATTGATGTAAGAAAAGATGCAGTTGCCAATGTGATTGTCAACCAGCTTTATAAGTTTACTGATCTGCAAACTTCCTATGGCATCAACAATGTTGCGCTGGTAAAAGGTAGACCCAGGATTTTGAACCTGAAAGACCTGATCTCCAACTTCATTGAATTCAGGCATGAAGTGGTTGTAAGAAGGACCCAGTATCAGCTGAAAGAAGCAGAAAAGAAAGCACATATTCTCCAGGGGTATCTAATTGCCCTTGACAACCTGGATGCGGTCATTCAATTGATCAGGAATGCAGCTACACCCGAAGTGGCCAAAGAGGGACTCATGACCGAGTTTGGCATGAGTGAGATCCAGGCCAAAGCAGTATTGGAGTTGAGACTGCAACGCCTGACCGGCATGGAGATCAACAAGATCAAGGAAGAGTACGAAGAGATCATGAAGCTTATCACTTATTTGAAAGAACTTCTTTCAGATGAGGGCAAACGCTATGATGTCATCAAAACCGAATTGACCGAAGTCAAAGAGCGGTTTGGTGATGCAAGAAGAACTGAGATTACCTACCTGGACAATGAAGTACGCATTGAAGACCTGATCAAGGAAGAAGATGTGGTCATTACCGTCTCTCATTTGGGTTATATCAAAAGGACATCGGCAGATGAATACCGTGCCCAAAGAAGGGGAGGAAGGGGTTCTATTGGTGGCAGAACGCGTCAGGAAGATTATATAGAACACCTGTTTGTTGCCTCCACCCACCATACCCTCCTGTTTTTTACAGAGAAAGGCAGGTGTTATTGGTTGAAAGTATATGAAATTCCAGATGGAGAGAAACAAGGAAAGGGCAGGGCCATCCAGAACCTGATGCAACTTCCTTCAGATGATAAGATCAGGGCTATCATAGATGTCAAGAACCTGCAGGATGAGGAATTTGTGAATGGACATTATATTGTTTTGTGCACCAAGCAGGGTATCATCAAAAAAACAGCCTTGGCTGATTTCAGCAGACCCCGAGCAACCGGTGTCAATGCCATCACCATTGTAGAAGGCGATCAATTGCTGGATGCCAAGATGACCGATGGGAATTCAGAAATCATGCTTGCCGTAAAATCCGGCAGGGCCATCCGCTTCCCAGAAGAAAAAGTAAGACCGACGGGAAGGGGTGCCATTGGTGTTGCAGGAATTGAAGTCGATGACCAGTCAGATGAGGTAGTGGGAATGGTTTGTGTCAATGCAGCAGACAAAACCAGAACTGTACTCGTTGTATCTGAAAAGGGATATGGCAAAAGAACACCTGTGGATGAATACAGAATTACCAACAGGGGTGGCAAGGGTGTCAAAACCATCAGTGTAACGGAAAAAACAGGTAACCTGGTAGGTATTCTCGATGTAAGCGAACAGGAAGATCTGATGATCACCTGTGTCTCCGGTATAACGATCAGGATGTCCATTGCCCAGATCAGCGAACAGGGCAGGGCCACACAGGGAGTCAAACTGATCAAGCTGGATGACGATGATGAAATTGCCGCCATCACAAATCTTGATGAAGAGAAGGCCACGGAATCTGAAGAAAATCCTAAATTGGAAGACAACGAAACAACTGAACCCAATAATCAATAACTTTTGATCTCAAAAACCAGAAAAATGAAAAAGGCAGTCCTGATTTGTTTATCCCTTGCTTCTGTAATGTTTGCTTCGGCTCAAAACCTAACCAAGGTGAAGGATGCCATGGCAGCAAAAAAATATGCTGAAGCCAATACATTGTTGGAAGAACTGATCAACAATCCCAAGTATCAAAAAAATGCTGAGCTTTATTTTATGAAAGGAAAGCTTTTCAGTGATATTGCCACTGATGCCACAGCTGAAAAATCCTTTCCCAATGCACTTACTACATCCTTGAATGGTTTTAAAAAGGCTGCAGAAATTGACAAGAGCAAATTTGTGATGTTCAACACATTGGATGGATCACAACAGTTGTTCAACGTCTATGCTACCCCTTATAACAAGGGTGTAAAGTCTTTGGACGCCAAAGAATATGACAAAGCGCTGGCGGAATTACAACAGGCCGACCTTGCAGGCAGGTTCATTTTTGAGCAGGGTATAGGTCTGTATGCAATTGATACCAACCTTACTTTTTATACGGGCTTTTCTGCCTTGCTGGCTGGCAAGGAAGAACTGGCTTCTCAGTATTTCACCAAATTGGCTAATATCAACGTTGCAGACAAGGGATTTGAAGATGTTTACAAGAATCTGATGATCTACCATTTCAACAAGAACAATCTTGCTGAATTTGAAAAAACCAGACAACAGGGTTTGAAACTCTACCCCAAAGAAGAATACTTTACCTACGATGAAGTTGTTTTCATCAATGACATGAAGGATGAGGTTGAAAAGCTCAAGCGTATTGAAGCCAAAGTGAATGCTGATCCTAAAAACATGGAAGCCCTTTCCATTTACACAGAGATTCTCTTTGACAAACTCTTGTATGCAGACTCTTTGTACCCAACTGAGCAGGAGTTTACAGCGGCTGAATCCAAAGTGGTTAAACTTTATGAAACCATGGCTTCCTTGTCTCCGGAAGATGGTTTGATCCCTTTCAATACAGGCTTGATTTATATCAACAAAGGATTCAAGATCAACAACAAGATCTCTGATGTGAACGATAAGATCAGAAAATTTAATGAATCACAGAAACCAGACAAAACCGGTAAAATCCCTCCTCCTCCCAAAGAACTGACAGCCTTGAGGGAAGACCTAAGAGCAAAACAACAAGTTGCCTTTGATCTAGGCCTTCCATACCTGTTGAAAGCTCAACCCATCCTTGAAAAGAAAATGGGTGCAGGCAGGGGAGAGATGCAGAATTATAAAAAGCTGATTGATATCCTTATTGAAGTATACAGTTCCAAGCGCCAGGCAACCAAAGTAGCTGCAGACAAAGCCAAATTTGAAGCTGAAGAAGCAAAGTGGAACAAAGAATATGAAAGGGTAAACAACATGGGAAAATAATACATGTCTCTTCAATTAAACAGAACTTCGTTCGGTAAAGAAGAAAACAAAGGCATTCTCCTATCAAGGGAGGATGCCTTTGGTCTTTTGCATCATTGGGTTTTAAATGAACGATTGAAACTGCACATGGTGCAAGTAGGAGGATTAATGGCTGCCTGGGCGAAGGAGGTTGAAATGCTATCCCAGGAAGATATTTGGAAATGGGAGATGGCAGGATTGTTGCATGATGCCGATTGGGACCAGTGGCCTGATCAACACTGCAAGAAGATCATTGAACACCTGGAATCCTTGAACATCGATCCTGAGGTCATCAGAGCCATCGCTTCTCATGGTCCAGTTCACTTTGGTGTAGAACCCGTTACCAAAATGGACAAGATGCTCTATGCTTTTGATGAATTGTCCGGACTGATCCATGCCTATTCGCTCATGCGACCCAATGGCTATGAAGGAATGGAGGTCAAAGGAGTCATGAAAAGATTGAAAGAAAAGACCTTCGCTGCCAATGTAAGCAGAGAAGATATTCAGGATGCTTGTACAAGAGCAGAAATTGTTCTACAGGATTTGATCAGTTTCATCGTCCAACACCAACCTCAATTTTCTGTATAAATGAAGACCCCTGGGGCATTGTCATCCTCCATCATCATGCTCTATTCAAATTTTACCGCTCTTCTTTTCGGGATACTGTTAAAACAGCTGGTACAGGTCTTTGACCTTCCTTGTCTGATGGCTTGATGGTTTCCTTGCCATTCACCAGCATACAGCTGCTACCGCCACCATCGAGGTTCATCGCTTCCACACAACCCAGTTCAAGCATTATGTTTGCCAACTGCGGCAGGGTAGCACCTTCAGCCAATCCCTTCATTCGGCCCTGGACAACCAGAATGATCATTTTTCCATCTGCTGTATAGCCGATGGCTGTCCTGGGATGTTTGTCCTGAATAGCTTTTCCGGCAAATTTTCGTTCTTCATTGTTGGTGATGGCTACTGATTGATTTTGTACCAGCACTGGGCCACCGCCAAATGCCTGGTAAATTTTCCATTTTTTAAGAAAGGAGAGCCGGTTATCACCAACTGAAAGTTTGGCAAATGAATCGATCAGGGGTTTAACTACCGTCTGACTATAATAGGGATGACTGAGCAAGGAGTCATTGAAATTGTAAACAATATCCATTTTACCGCTTTTGCTAATACCAAAGGCGCTGCCCAGTGTGTGCATATAGGTAAGGGTATCTTTTCCTTTTCTGGAGACAGCAGGCGTATCATAGGCCACGGTTTTTCCATTTTG
>RFVQ01000103.1 GCA_009922495.1 Chitinophagia bacterium | reverse complement strand
GATCGGTGGTGTGGAATACCATGCTCCGCTCAACAATGGTGCCAATACCTTGCATGGCGGCATCAAGAGCATAGACAAACAGGTATGGAAGGCAAGGCTGATGAACGATGCCGTAAGTTTCAGCATCACGGTACCGGATGGTGAGAATGGTTATCCTGGTAACCTAAAACTCAAAGTGGTCTATTCGCTCCGCGAAGACAACAGCCTTGCCATCGATTACACTGCTACAACCGATAAAGCAACAGTTGTCAACGTTACCAACCATGCTTATTTCAACTTGTCTGGAGATCCGACCCAAAAAATTCTTGATCATGAATTGATGATCCATGCAGACCGCTTTACACCGGTTGACAGCACCTTGATTCCAACAGGAGAATTAAGAGCGGTGAAGGGAACGCCCTTTGATTTTACCCAAGCGAAAGCCATTGGAAAAGATATTGATGCCACTTACGAGCAACTGCAATTCGGTGGAGGATACGACCATAATTTTGTATTGAACGAAAGAGATCCCCAAGCACCTGCCGTTGTTGTGACAGATAAAAAATCGGGAAGAAAAATGGAAGTATTCACCACTGAGCCTGGTGTGCAATTCTATACCGGTAATTTCCTGAACGGCAATGAAAAGGGCAGGGGGGTAGCTTACCAGCATCGCACCGGATTCTGTTTGGAAACGCAGCATTTTCCTGATTCACCCAATCAGCCATCTTTTCCCACAACCCTCTTGAAACCAGGCGAGACATTCAAGAGCCAGACCATCTATCGATTTGGCATTGATGGTGAAAAATGATTTTCTAAATTTTGATCTCATTCCATCCACATGAAATATTTATTGGGTTTTGATATTGGTTCTTCTTCCGTCAAATGTGCCTTGCTTTCCATCGATACTGGGGAGTGTGTGGGTGCTGCTTTTTCACCTTCTGCCGAAATGGCCATCTCATCACCACAGCCGGGATTTGCTGAACAGGATCCTGAGACCTGGTGGAGAGAATTGAAGAATGCCATGCAGCTGTTGCAGGACGAATGTGATTTCAAAAAAGACGAAGTAGCTTCCATCGGGATTTCTTACCAGATGCATGGATTGGTGGCGGTTGATCGTGAAGGAAATCCGGTGAGGCCATCGATCATCTGGTGCGACAGTCGCGCTGTCAACATTGGCAATACAGCGTTTCAAACTTTGGGAGAGGATTTTTGTCTGACCCATTATCTCAATTCGCCAGGTAACCTCACCGCTTCCAAATTGAAGTGGGTGAAAGAGAACCAGCCGGATGTCTACGCAAAGATTCACAAGGTGATGTTGCCAGGCGACTATATCGCCTATAAACTTACCGGCGAAATGCGCACTACGCAATCCGGTTTGTCAGAAGGTATCTTGTGGGACATGCAAAGAGATGGTCTTGCAACAGACCTGCTGAAGCATTATGGAATCGACGAAAGATTGATCTGCCATACGGTTCCTCAATTTGGTGAACAAGGTTTTCTGACAATGGAAGCGGCAGCAGCATTGGGCCTGGAGGAAAACATACCCGTTTGTTATCGAGCCGGTGATCAGCCCAACAATGCTTATTCATTGAATGTATTGAAGCCTGGAGAAATTGCCGCAACAGCAGGAACTTCCGGTGTGGTCTATGGTGTGATCGATCAGCCCAATCATGATCCGGCCTCCCGCGTGAATACTTTTTTGCATGTCAATCATAGCGCCGAGCAAAAGCGATATGGTGTTTTGTTGTGCATCAATGGCACCGGCATCCTGAACAGCTGGCTGCAGAAAAATGTTTTCGGCGGATTGTCTTATCCAGACATGAACAAACTTGCCTCTAGCGTTCCGGTAGGATCTGATGGATTGTTGTGCTATCCCTTCGGAAATGGTGCGGAAAGGGTATTGGAAAATGCGGATCCCGGATCGATGATCAGGAACCTGCATTTCAATCGGCACAACCGTGCTCATTTGGCAAGAGCTGCACAGGAAGGCATTGTATTCGCCTTGTATTATGGGATTGAAGTGATGGTGGAAATGGGACTGAATATCAATACCGTGAGGGCCGGTAAGGCGAATATGTTCCAAAGTGAAATCTTTGCAGAGGCTTTTGCAAACACCACTGGAGCCACGATTGAGTTGTTCAATACCGATGGAGCACAAGGTGCAGCCAGGGCTGCAGGAGTCGGGGCTAAAATATTTGCCAATACGGATGAATCTTTTGAAGGATTGAAGGTATTGACACGCATTGAACCACAAACAAAACTGAGAGAGCAATATCAGTCGGCCTACGAAAACTGGAGAAAAAATTTTATTCATTGACAACATAAAACAACACACATGTCAGTCACACTCGGAAACAAGGAATTCTTTCCTGGCATTGGAAAGATTCAGTATGAAGGAAGAACATCGGACAACCCGCTAGCTTACAAATGGTACAATGAAGACCAGGTGGTAGCCGGCAAAACCATGAAAGAACATTTCAAGTTTGCTGTTGCCTACTGGCATAGTTTCTGCAATACAGGCGCAGACCCATTTGGTCCCGGTACCAAGCGCTATGCATGGGACAGTGCTGCGGATGCAGTTGAAAGAGCCAAGGACAAGATGGATGCGGCTTTTGAATTCATCACCAAGTTGGGCATACCCTATTATTGCTTTCATGATATTGACCTGGTAGATGAAGGATCAAATTTATCTGAGTACGAAAGCAACCTCGCCGCGATTGTTGATTATGCGGGACTAAAACAAAAAGCCAGTGGTGTAAAATTATTATGGGGTACTGCCAATGTATTTTCCAATCCCCGTTATATGAACGGAGCCAGTACCAATCCAGATTTTGCTGTGGTGGCACATGCAGCTACGCAAGTGAAAAATGCACTGGATGCTACCATCAAATTGGGTGGAGAGAATTATGTTTTCTGGGGTGGAAGAGAAGGCTATATGACGCTCCTGAATACAGACATGAAGAGAGAACAGGAGCACCTGGCCCGCTTCCTGCATACAGCCAAAGATTATGCCCGCAAGAATGGATTCAAAGGAACTTTCTTTATCGAGCCCAAACCCTGCGAGCCTACCAAGCACCAATATGATTATGATTCAGCAACAGTGATCGGTTTCTTGCGTCAACATGGATTGGACAAAGATTTCAAATTGAATGTGGAAGTGAACCATGCAACCCTGGCGGGGCATACCTTCCAACACGAACTGCAAGTAGCTGCGGATGCGGGCATGTTGGGAAGCATCGATGCCAACAGGGGTGATTCACAGAACGGCTGGGACACCGATCAATTCCCCATGAACCTGAATGAACTGGTGGAATCCATGCTCATCATCCTGGAAGCAGGCGGTTTTGGAGGAGGGGGTGTCAATTTTGATGCCAAGATCAGAAGGAATTCAACCGACATGGACGATCTTTTTTATGCCCATATCGGCGGCATGGACTCCTTTGCGCGTGCCCTGGTGGTGGCCGACAAGGTATTGCAGGAATCTCCCTACAAGGAGTTCAGGAAAAACCGTTATGCATCCTTTGATTCCGGAGAGGGGCAAAGGTTTGAACAGGGCTTGCTCAGCCTTGAGGATCTCAGGTCCTTTGCCTTCCAGCATGGAGAACCAAAGCCTACAAGCGGACGCCAGGAGTGGTTGGAGAACATCATCAACCAATATATTTGATGAACAACAACTAAGGATTTAAATATTTTCTTAAATCCTGTTTATTTTAAAGGTATTATTTTGATTGTTTTCAAAATAATACCCTTTTTATTTGAATGTTTAAGGTAAGTTCAAAAAAGTAGCGGCTTTCTTTCGCAAAATTGTTAAAAAATATTTAACATTGTATTGATTTGGACTGCGCAATCGGTCAAACAAGTCTATTTTATAACCAAATAAACAACGTCAAACATGAGAAAATTGGCCTCTGTGCTGGCGATCTGCTTGCTCTTCGGCATGACAGCTTTCGCCCAGACAAGATCCGTTTCAGGTGTTGTCAAAAGTGACAAAGGCGAAGCAATCGCCAATGCTACTGTGACTGAAGCGGGAACCAATAACGCCGTAAAAGCGGATGCTTCCGGCAATTTCAAAATCCAGATCCAGGCGAAGGGACAGCTCAGCGCCTCTGCAACTGGTTTCACCTCAAAGGTTTTCAATGTATCCGGTAACAGTGTTACCCTGATCTTGGCAACTGCTGAAACCCAAATGCAAGAGGTGGTGGTAACTGCCTTGGGTATCCAGAAGCAGCCCCGTCAGCTGGGTTATTCTACTGCCAAGGTGTCCGGCAAGGAGGTTACTGCTGCAAGAGCGGTTAACATCCAGAACGGTCTGACTGGTAAGGTTTCCGGTTTGAACATTGCCACTGTAAACAACGGTGTGTTCGCGGACACAAGGATCACCCTTCGCGGTATCCGCTCCCTTACCGGTAACAACCAGCCCTTGCTTGTTGTGGACGGAATTCCCATCTCACTCGGCTTCCTGAACAGGATCAACCCGAATGACGTAGATGACATCAACATCCTGAAAGGCGCCTCTGCAGCATCGCTGTACGGTCCAGATGGTGTTAACGGTGTAATCGTTGTGAAAACCAAGCGTGGTTCTAAAGCAGCTAATCCGGTAATCACCATCAGCAATACCACTCAGTTTGAGAAAGTCGCTTTCCTGCCTAAGTTTCAGGCACAATTCGGACAGGGTTCCAGCATCGACGAAAATGGTATCGGTGTTTATGATCCCATCGAAAACCAGCAATATGGTGACGAGTTTGACGGATCAGAGCGCGAATTGGGAAGACCCAATGATGTGGGTGATATCCAAAAAGTAATCTATTCTGCATTGAATGGAGAAAAACTCCGCTATTTCAACACTGGCGTGACATCTCAAAACGATGTTTCCATCTCTGCCAAGGATTTCTATTTGTCTTTCCAGGATGCCAACATTGCTGGTACCCTTCCGGGCGACAAAAACAGAAGGACTACTTTCAGCTTCAAAGCGGCCAAGGAATATGGTAAGTTCAATGCTGATTTCACCATTACTTATACCAAATCACAATATGATGTAGCCTCTAACGGCGCTTACTGGGAAGTATTCAATACCGCCCAGAACGTACCTTTGACCAGCTACAAGGATTGGAGAAATTATACTTGGGCCAGTCCTAACCATTATTTCAATGATTACTATCAGAACCCATACTTTATCAAGGACAGGGCTCGTTCCAGAGGAACAACCCATGACCTGATCGGTACCACCACGCTGACCTACAAAATTCGTCCTTGGTTGACTGCCACTTATCGTTTGGGTACAACTGTTAACTCCAACTACTCCAAGAGCATCGCTGAGGCGTTTACTTTCTCACCTTATGCCAAGACATCACACAAGTACAACTCTACCAATGACATTTTCGCCAGTGTATCTGACGGTCAAAGCATTGGTACCAGGATCACTTCTGAGGCTTTCTTGAGCGGTCAGAAAGATTTTGGTAAGTTCTCTGTAGATGGATTGATTGGTCAGTCTTATCGCGAAACCTTCTCAAAGTCAGTAGGTGTTTCCGGTGGAAACCTGATCATCCCAACCCTCTTCAACGTATCCAACAGAACAGGTGAGCCAGGAGCCAGCGAAAGCTTTTCTGAAACCAAACTGATGGGTGTGTTCGGAAGGGCTCAGGTTGGCTTTGACAACTGGGCCTTCCTGGAAGGAACCGTTCGTAATGACTGGGATTCTCGTCTCCCTGCTGCCAGCCGTTCCTACCTCTATCCAGGTGTTTCTGCATCAGTAGTTTTGAGCGATGCGATCAAGGCACTCAAGAACAGCGATGTAATTTCTTACCTTAAACTCCGCGGATCCGTTTCCAAGTCTGGTAACGTGACCATCGGTGCATATTCATTGGAGCCTACTTATGGTGTGGCCGGTGGTTTCCCTTACGGAAGCTTGCCTGGTTTCACTGCCAGCTCCAGTGTAAACAACCCTGGTATCAAGCCTGAGTTTGTTCTTTCTAAAGAGGTTGGTTTTGAATTGTCCTTGTTCAGAAACAGGGTAAGCATCGAAGCGACTGCCTACACACAAGACAACTCCAACCAGGTACTTTCCATCCAGACCAGTCGTTCTACCGGTTATTCTTCTTCTGTTGTGAATGCTGCAAACTTCACCAACAAAGGTTTGGAGTTTGATCTTCGCCTGACTCCATTGGTTGACTTGGGTCAATTCAGGGTCAACTTTAAAGGAAATATGACCATCCAGGATACCAAGATCACTTCTATCTACGAAGGTTTGAATGAGATTGGTATCGGTAACGGCAACTTCGGTATCGTTGGTTATCCAGCCTTTGTCTTCAAGTTGACAGATTACAACCGTGACGCACAAGGCAGGGTGATTGTGGATGCCAAAAATGGTTTGCCTTCACAGAATCCAACACCCGTACAATTCGGTCGCACATTGCCCAAGTATATCCTTGGTGTGAATCCTTCATTTGAATACAAGAATTTCACGTTGACGGTTACTGCTGACTATAGAGCGGGTCACCAGGTGTACCATGGTATCGGTCCTGATATGGACTTCACCGGTATCTCCATCCGCAGTGCAGGCAACAGCCGTATGCGTTTTATCGTTCCCAATTCTGTATATGATGATGGAACTGGTAAATATGTACCCAACACAGATGTGCTGGTTCGTGCCGGCGGTTATGGCTTCTTTGAAGCAACTGCCACCAACAGAGGTATTCAATCCAACTACCTGACCAGTGCAGCAGCCTGGAAGATCAGGGAGATTGCCTTGACCTATGATCTTCCTCAGAGCCTGATCAAAGGTGCTAAATTCATCAAGGGTGCTTCTCTTGGATTTGTTGGAAGGAATCTTTTCATGTTCCTGCCTAAATCCAATGAATGGACTGATCCTGAGTTTGCCAACACCACTGGTAACGCCCAAGGTGTGAACAACTCCGGTATCCTTCCTCCCACAAGGCTTTATGGTTTTAACGTAAACCTCCGTTTCTAATTCAATCACACGTAAAACCACGATCATGTTAAAATCAAAATACTTTATCATCATAGCCTTCTCCGGGATCATCCTCGGTGGATGTAAGAAAGGCTATCTGGATATCAACAAGAATCCAAATACAGCAACAGAGTCAGTTATCACACCAGATCTGACCATCACTGCCCAAATGACTTCCACAGCCGGTCGTAATGCCAGCAGCTGGGATTTTGCCGCAAGATGGTTGGGTTACTGGAGTGCTGCAGGTTCCTATTCAAGATCTACCGTTGAGATGAGCTACAACATCACAACCGATTTTGCATCCATCGAGAAAAAGTCAAAGGAATTGGGTTGGACCTTCTATGAGGGTATGGCCAAGATCCTCAAGGCTTATGAGATGATGAACCTGGTTGACCTTTACAACAATGTTCCCTATGCCAAGGCCTTTGACCTGGTTGGCAATATTCGTCCAACCTATGACAATGGCGAAACTGTATACAAGGCATTGTTGGCAGAAGTGGATGCAGGACTTGCCCTGATCAAAGCAGCAGACATCAACAAGAATACCAATGTCACCAAAAGAGACATCATGTTCGGTGGCGATAAAGTGAAGTGGGCCAAGTTTGCCAACACGATCAAATTGAAAATGTTGATCCACACCACTGGTACTTCAACTTTCAATCCAACTGCTGAGATCGCCAAGATCAATACAGAAGGATCAGGATTTCTTGGAAACGGATTGAGCGCCAATGTTCAACCTGGCTACTCAGCTGACAGGCCCAATCCATTCTACAATGCGCACATGTTCAATTCCATCAATGGTAATGAGAATGACAACTACAACAG
>RFVQ01000102.1 GCA_009922495.1 Chitinophagia bacterium | reverse complement strand
TTTAAACAATTGTTTAAATTTGCCGGATCCAAAACAAAAAAGACCATATCATTGCATCGGCCATGCAGCTCTTCTCGGAGAAAGGATTCGATGCCGTTTCAGTAAGGGAAATTGCAGCATCAGCAGAGGCCAACATTGCCCTGATCAGCTATCACTTCGGTTCAAAAGAGGGCTTGCTGCAGGAGATCGTGGCAAACAAGGCGCGCATGATGAATGCAGTCATACGAGACATTGATGCCGATAAATCTTTGAGCGACATTGAGAAAATCAACAAGATCATCGGACACTATGTGTCCACGCTCATCGCACACCGCCAATTTCACCGTGTGATGGTCCATGAAATGCTCTTTGCCAACAGAGATGAGCTGCACAGGCAGGCGATCGACACTTTCACCGAAAACATCCAGTGTGTGGCAGCCATCATCAAGAGAGGAATCAAAAAGGGTGTATTCAAAAAAGTAGATCCGGAAATGTGCTTTGCCTCGATATTGGGTTCTATCCACCATTTTATCAATGCCAGCAAACTCAGGACAAACATTTACGCAACCAAACCGGGAAAAGACCCCATCCATGAAAAATCTTTTGAACAACGCATCATCACGCACCTGGAAAATATGATGACCGACCATCTGCTAAAACCATAACATTCAATTACCAATCATGAGCAACGAAAAAGGAAAATCAAAAATCAGGATCATCATACTAGCAATTGTATTGCTGGTAGCAGGATACTTTGGCTTCAGGAAAATCTATTTTTCCATGACCCATGAAACAACCGACAATGCACAGATCGAAACACAGATCGTTCCCGTGCTGCCCCGCGTTGCTGGCTATATCAAAATGATCGGAGTGCGCGACTTTGATACGGTTTCAAAGGGACAACTACTGGCTGAAATAGATGATGAAGAACTGCAGGCCCAATGGAATGAAGCAGAAGCAGACATTCAAATGGCCTATACCGAAATAGACAATGCACGTGCGCAACTGAACAATGCCCTTACTTCTCTACAGGTGAACAAGAGCATGGTCTCGCTCAACGAAACTAGACTGAGCAAAGCCAGAGAAGACCAGAGCCGCGACCAGAACCTAGTCAAGGATGGTGCCATCACCGTAAAACAATCGCAAGACAGCCGGTTCAATGCAGAGGTGGCTGAACAAAACTGGCAAACATCCAAAAAGGAATACAGTGCTGCTGAAAGCAGAATACCCATCCTCAAGGCCAACCTGAAAAAGGCTGAGGATGCTGTCAAACTGCGCCAAACAAGGCTCGAAATGCTGGAACTGAAACTGAGCTATACCAAGATCTACGCCCCGCAATCCGGAAGGATCGGGAAAAAGACCATCTCAGAAGGACAATTTGTGCAGGCAGGTGCTCCGCTTTTTTCAATCGTCAACGATAGCCTGGTCTGGATTGTTGCCAACTTCAAAGAAAGTCAGATTCACTCGATCCGAGAGGGAAAGAAAGTGGACCTCAGGGTAGATGCTTACCCCGATCTGAAATTAACAGGTACTGTCGCAGGACTGAGCGAAGCCACTGGTGCGAAATTTGCCTTGTTGCCCCCTGACAATGCCAGCGGAAACTTTGTTAAAGTCACCCAACGCATCCCGGTAAAAATCTGGATCGATGATGCCGTGAAATACAAGGAGAAACTGAAGGCCGGCATGAGTGTATTCATCACCGTTGAAAACGATTAAGATGGCATCAGCAAAAGGATTTGCCAAAGCCATCATTGTCATCACCACGGTATCAGCTGCCATCATGGAGCTGATCGATACCTCTATTGTCAACGTTGCACTAAGCGACATGTCTGGCAGTCTGGGGGTAAACATTGAAGACGTAAGCTGGGTCATTACCTCCTATGCCATCGCCAATGTCATCATCATTCCACTCACAGGATTTTTGGGAGAATACTTTGGCAGGAAAAGCTACTATATCGCCTCGATGATCCTCTTCACTGCAGCATCCTACATGTGCGGACAATCCACATCGCTGTTTGAACTGGTGGTTTGGCGTTTCATTCAGGGCGTAGGTGGAGGAGCCCTGCTCTCCACTTCACAGGCCATCATGTTTGATGCCTTCGAACCCAAAGAACGTCCGATGGCAGCAGGTCTGTTTGGAATGGGAATCGTACTGGGACCCACCTTAGGCCCCACTGTAGGCGGGTATATCATCGAACATTCCAGCTGGCCGCTGATCTTCATGATCAATATCCCCATCGGCATCATTGCCACCATCCTTTCCTTCACCTTCATCGAAAGAAAAGAAAACGAGGGAAAGAAAAAAGACCAGATCAAGATCGACTACACAGGAATTCTGTTGCTGACGGCAGGAATCGGATGTCTTCAATATGTCTTGGAAAGAGGAGAATCAGAAGATTGGTTCAGCAGTGAAACCATTCGCTATTCTGCCATCATAGCAGCCGTGGGATTGGTCAGTTTCATCATCTATGAATTGAGCATCGACCAGCCTGCAGTCAACCTAAGGGTATTGGGCAACCGCAACCTTGCCTTCACTACCATGTTCACCTTTGTTGCAGGCTTTGGTCTTTTCACTTCAGTATTTGTTTACCCCGTATTGGCACAAAGGGTATTGGGATTCACGGCATTTGAAACAGGACTCAGCCTATTGGGTCCCACGTTGGCAGGTGTGATCATGATGCCCATCATTGGAAAAATGATGAGCAAGGGAGTAACCCCCATACCCTTTGTCATCGTTGGCTTTTCTCTCTTCACAGTATATGCCTTCATGAGCGCCAGTGTGAGTCCGGATGTAGGCAGAGGAGATTTCTTTCTTCCCCTTTTGGTCCGTGCCTTTGGCATCTCCATGTCGCAGCTGCCCCTGATCAACCAGGCCGTTGTTGGATTGGAAGCCAAAGATTATGCAGCAGGCATCAGCCTGAACAACATGATCCGGCAATTGGGTGGCGCCTTCGGTATCGCCATGGCCAACAACTATGTATCCACCCAATATGCAATTCATCGCACAGACCTGGTATCCAACATGCCCGCAGGCAGTCCCTTGCTTACAGATAGACTGCAACAGATCACTGCCGGCATTGCACAGCGAACAGGAGAGTTGGCAACAGCAGGACAAAAAGCATTGGGAGTGTTGAATGCAACGGTAGACCGGCAAGCCTATTTCCTGGCTTACCTGGACACTTTCCGACTCGTAGGCATCTTCTTCCTTTTGGTCATTCCACTTGTTGTATTCCTTCGCGTAAAGAAAAAATCAGCAGATGAAACAAAAGCCATGATGAAAGCAGCTGCTGAAGCACATTGATCCATTAACATCGAACACAATAAACATGAAAAAAATATTTGTATTGCTGCTGGGATCGCTGATCATCCAATACAGCTCGGCTCAGGTAATGATCAACGCTGAGATCAGGAACCTTGCTACCAAAGCGTTTGCGCATTTCCCAAAAATCAAAGAAGCCGAGAACAGCATTTTGCTGGCAGAGGAAAAAGCAAAGCTGGTAGAACTGAACCGACAGCCGGATGTCACCGGAGATGCAGGCTACTCATATGTGAGACCAAAAATTGAATTGCCCATCAACGGAACCAAATTCCAATTTGCTCCCTTGAACAATGTTACTGCCAATTTGAATGGGAGCTATACATTACTTGACTTTGGACGACTGAAAGCCGCCATCACCCAATCAAAAAATGAGCTGAAGATGGCCACGCATGGCAAAGAATTGATCCAACATCAACTGGCCTATCAAACTGCAGCCATTTGTTACCAGATCGTTTACCTGCAAAAAGCCATCGGCATCCAGGATACGCTGATCAACATCCTAGAGGAAAACAGCAAAATGGCTGAAAGCCTTTTCAAAAACGGCACCGCTCTTGAGATCGATGTGATGGGCATCCGTTCATCGATCGATGCAGAAACGAACAGAAAAACAGAACTGATATCCCAATTGAACAAACAATTGATCCTGCTGGAATTTGCCACCGGCACTTCCGTCTTCTCTGGAACAGCTTTTGACATCACCATCCAGTCAGATGCCAATGCCAATTCCTCTCATCCGGAATTGCTGATCGGTCAGGACAGATGGGAACAGGCCAAACAAGACCTGTCTTTGGCACAACTGAAAAACAGGCCCGTTGTTGGATTGCGCGCCAGCATGGGAACCCGCAATGGATACCTCCCCAACATTGCCGATCTCAGGTTCAATTATGTAGCAGGATTGAATTTTTCTGTTCCGTTGTACAATGGAGGCAAATTGAAACAACAGATCAAAATACAGGAACGATTTGCCACACAACAATCCCTCGCGCTGGAATCCCTGCAACAAAATATTCAAAAAGACATCAAACAGGTTCAGGTGGATCTTGCTTCATCCAAAATCAGAATGCCCCGGGCCGATAGTCAAATTGAAGTGGCCAGAAGATCGGTATCATTGGCATACAGCCGTCTAAAAAATGGAACAGGTACGCACCTGGAAGTCAGCGGCGCCAATGGTATGCTGCAAAAAGCTTTGTTGAACAAACTGCAACTGGAATACCAAGACTGCATGGCACAACTGGAATATGCCAGGTTGCTGGGATGGAAATTCTGGTAAATTTGGCTATATTCATGGTCATATGCAACGCCGAAACTTCTTCCAGACCACAGCCCTAGCCGCGATGGCTGGAACCCTCCCAGCACAAGCCATGATGCCGGCCATAGCAAACAGTGCCTCCAAAATTAAACTGAGTGTTTCCAGCTACTCCTACTGGCATTTCAAAGGAGATAAATTTCCTATTGAAAAAGTGATCGATGAGGCTGCAGCATTGGGATTGGACGGCATTGATGTACTGCACCGTCAAATGGAAGGAGAAGACAATGCCTATCTGCAAAAGATCAAGAAACATGCTTTCCTCAACGGGATCGCCCTGACCTGCCTTTCGATTCACCAAGGTTTCGTCACCCCGGACAAGGAAGAATTGAAAAAGCATGTAGACCATACCAACCATTGCATCGAATTGGCTTATAAAATGGGAATCCCCTGTCTTCGGTTGAATACCGGGAGATGGAATACCATCAAATCATTTGATGACCTCATGAAGAACCGTGGTGTTGAACCCATCCTTCCGGGATATACTGAAGAAGATGGTTACAAGTGGTGTGTCGATGGGATCAACCAATGCCTGAAAAAAGCTGAGGAATGCGGGGTATTGCTGGCACTGGAAAATCACTGGGGACTGGGTTCTACACCGGAAGGGATGCTGAAGATCCATGAGCGGGTGAACTCACCCTGGCTGGGATTGCTGATGGATACCGGTAACTTCCTCGAAGACCCTTATGATAAATTGAAAATGATCGCTCCCAAAACCAGTTTTGTACAAGCCAAAACCTACTATGGAGGCGGTGAATGGTACTCGCTTGAGTTGGATTATCCCCGCATCATCAAAATCCTGAAAGAGGTCAACTACCAGGGTTATATCTCCATCGAATTTGAAGGAAAGGAAGAGGCAAGATCTGGTGTCAGAAAAAGTGTCGATCTGCTCCGCAAAGCTTTGAACCAATAATCATCCAATCAATAAAATCAACGAACATGAGCCATAAGAACCACTCAAGGAGATCGTTCCTTGCCCAATCCGCCCTGGCAGGTGCTGGTTTGTTTTTTGCCAAAGACCTGGCTGCATTGACCAACGCAAAACCCAAAGGAGTACTGCTGGGTGCCATCACCTATTCCTTTCGCAGCATGCCCGGTACGATTGATGACCTGATCGGTTATTGCAAGACCTGTGGCATCAATGCAATCGAACTGATGGGTGATCCTGCAGAAGCCTATGCCGGCAACCCATTTGCCAATACGGGACCCATGAGGATGGGACCACCTCCTGCTGGTGGTGCCCCCGGACAACGTCCGCAAATGACCGATGAACAAAGAAAATCATTTGCAGAGCGTGCACAGAAAACAAAGGAGTGGCGTGAAACCGTTGGCATGGAAAAATTTGCAGAGATCAAAAAGAAGTTTGCAGATGCAGGCGTTACGATCTATGCCTATAAACCCAATGCCCTGGGAGAAAACAACTCTGACGGAGAGATTGAATATGCCATGAAAGCTGCCAAGGCTTTGGGGGCTACTTCGGTTACTGTTGAGCTCCCTTCCAAGTCGGCTCATTCCAAACGCCTGGGTGATATTGCAGCCAAACACAAGGTATATGTAGGATACCATGCCCACCTGCAGGCAACAGACACCGCATGGGATGAAGCGCTCGCACAGTCTCCCTACAATTCCATGAACCTGGATTGCGGTCACTACATCGCTGCAGGCGGAAACAATACCAAAGAATCATTGCTTGCCCTCATCGAAGCCAAACACGACCGCATCACTTCCATGCACCTGAAGGACAGAAAGAACAAAGCCAATGGTGGTGCCAATGTGGAATGGGGCAAGGGGGATACGCCGATTGTGGAGATCCTGCAACTGATCAAAAAGAACAAATACAAAATTCCGATCTCCGTAGAATACGAATACGAGACACCCGCTGGCTCTGATGCCATCCAGGAAGTCAAGAAATGCATTGATTATGCAAAAAAGGCGCTCAGTTGAGCGCCTTTTTTTAGATGATTTTTTTCTAGCATTACATAGGCTTCAATCGGAACACGGTGCCGGGTCCTTCGATACTTACATAGATATATCCATCTTTCCCCATTTCCACATTGCGGGTACGGCCAACATTCAAGAGGATCTTCTCCTGTGAAACCACTTTGTTGTCTTTCATGGTGCAGCGGGCAATATGATTGAACCGCAAAGATCCAACCAGCAGGCTGCCTTTCCAGGCTGGATATTTATCGCCACTCACAAAAGCCAATCCACTGGGTGCAATAGACGGAATCCAATAGGTTACCGGTTGTGCCATCCCTTCTTTTTTGCTGATGGGTGTGATGGGTTTGCCGTCATAGTTGATGCCATAGGAGATCACGGGCCATCCATAGTTGGTGCCGGCCTTGATGATGTTGAGTTCATCGCCTCCGCGAGGACCATGTTCTGTTTCCCAGATCAATCCGGTAACGGGATCCATGGTCATGCCCTGTGGGTTTCTGTTGCCCATGGTATAGGCAGAAGTGACCGCATTGGCAGTAGCGAGGAAGGGATTGTCTTTGGGGATGGAGCCATCGTCATTGATGCGATGGATCTTACCAGGAGCAGTGGTAATGTCCTGGGGGAATACCTTTTCCATACCGCGTTCACCCATGGAAATGAAGAGATACCCTTTCTTGTCAAATACCAATCTTGAACCATAGTGATGACGGGTAGCAGCATAAGGCAATGCTTCGAATACCTCTTGAGACTCTACAAATTGATCACCCTTTATCTTTCCCCTTACCACTGCAGTAGTAGCGAGTTTTTTACCATCAATGGTCTTGCCTTTAGAATAGGAAATATATACCCATCCATTCTCAGCATACTTGGGATGGATGGTGATGTCCAACATTCCACCCTGACCTTCTGCAACCACCTCAGGAGTTCCCTTGATCGCAGTTTTGTTTTTGTTTTTGTCGACATGATACAAGGTGCCATTGCGATCGGTGATCAGATACGTCATGTCTGGCAGCTGTTCAAATCCCCAAGGACTGTTCAGACCAGATGCAATGGCATCCAACACAACCGTCATACCCGTAGATTTGAAAATAGCAGGACCATCAGAGTTCTTTTTCTCTTTGGTGAAATCGTATTGCGATACTGTTTTGAGGCTTTCCACAATCAGATCAGCCATTGCAGCAATATCCTTTGCAGGAATTACTCCATCCCATGCCGGCATTCCAAAATCAGAATAGCCATTGGTGATGCTGGCGATCAGTTCTTCTCTCTTGGTGCCATGCTTCCATTTGCGGTCTACAAATGCCTCCACTTTCTCACCATGACAAGAG
>RFVQ01000101.1 GCA_009922495.1 Chitinophagia bacterium | reverse complement strand
AGGATCCGCAGCGTTCTGACAAGGTCCTTCATGGCTATTGCTGATTGAAGCTCAAAGATGTTGAATTCTTTGCTAACCCCTACAAAGGTTTCAATATCATCTTCTGTGATCGTTTTTCTACCCTTGAGATTGATGCCAATTTTTTCAATCTCATTTTCAATTCGCTGAAGATCGTTCCCAATATGATCCACTAGCATGTGCAGCGCCTTGTTCTGAATGTCGAGGCCTTTGGATTTCACCAAATGGTCCGCCCACTCCGGCAATTCATTGTCATACAGTTTTTTGGTTGTCACCAACACAGCCTTCGTTTTCAGGATTTTGGCCAACTTGCTTCTTCCGTCAAGCTTTTTATCCTTAAACGCAACAATGAGTATGGTAGACTCTAATGGGTGACTGATATATGATTCAAGTCTTTCGATGTCTTTGAGCTGCTGAGCCTCCTTTAATACTATAACCTGTCGCTCTGCAAACATGGGGTATCTTTTACAGGCATTGATCACCTCTTCAACCTTCGCGTCTTTGCCGTAAAAAACGGTATAGTTAAACCCAACCTCTTCTGGCTTTAAAAGCATGCTTTCAGCAACATGCGTCAATTTATCGATATGATAAGGCTCATCACCTTCCAGCCAATAAACAGGGTGTGTTGCCCCTCTTCTCCAATCTGCAATAATTTTATCTGCCGGCATGTTTTGTATTCTACTCGTTGGACAAAGATACAAAAGGATTTTTGGCAGGTTTTACTTCAATTTAACAGCTTAATCACACAGCCTCCTGGTAAATTCATTTATTTTGTAACCAATAAACTACCATTCCAACATCAAATCAATAAATTTTAACCATGAGTACTAATTATCCATCAGCCGGCAGCAATGGTTCTGGGAACCAGAAAGACAACAAAAGCAATATTATCATCCTTTTGGTCATTCTTTTGGTGGCTTCTTGGGCCTATTTTTTTTATGCAAGAAATGAAGCGAATCAGGTAATTGACGAAAAAGATGCACAATATGCAGTGCTGGATTCTGCCAAAACAGCTGTCCAGAAGGAATATGATGAGGCAATGTTCAGAATAAACGACCTGACGTCCATGAACAGCGGGTTGGATAGCCTGGTTAAAAGCCGCGACAAAGAATTAGGAGTTATCAAGGATAAATTCAAGATGCTGATTGCCAAGCAAAATGCAACAAAATCAGATCTGGAAGAAGCAAAAAAACTGGTAGCTGAGTTGAATGGCAAAATAAGTGATTATGTCATGGAAATTGAACGTTTACAGGCAGAAAACCAACAACTCACTACCGATAAGAATAATCTGACAGCTGAAAACAAAACACTTTCAACCAATCTGACCAATACCGAGAATGCAAAAAGAGAAGCTGAAGACAAAGTGGATATTGGTTCTACACTTCATGCTTCTGGCTTTCAGATAGCCGCTATCAATGAAAAAAGTTCAGGCAAAGAAAAATCAACCAGCTCTGCGAAAAGAGCAGATAAACTGAGGGTATCCTTCAACCTGGATGAAAACCTTATCGCAAAATCAGGCGCCAAACAGCTCTATATCATTGCAAAAGACCCATCCGGTAAAGTAATCTCAGAGGAAACACTCGGTTCAGGAAAGGTTGCGACAAGAAAAGATGGACAAGTTGATTTCACGACGAAAATTGAAGTAGAGTACAAAACAGGAGAATTGAAGTATGTTGGCTTTGACCTTCGTCAGACCGAAAAATATAGCAAAGGAAACTACTCCGTGATCGTATATCAAAATGGATTCAAGATTGGAGAAGGCATTGCTGTGCTAAAATAACCTCTTAGAGCAGGGCCCTTACTTGGGCCCTGCCCAAATGAACCATACCGGAAGACTGAGACTTTCTTCCCTCGTATTGAATGCTGATCTCAAGAAAGGCACCCAGTCGCTTGGTTAAATCAGTTGCCCAGATCAGGTTGTTCCCTGGAAGCAATCCATCAAGCATGATATAGCCTACTGTCGATGAAGGCAATCCATTGAAGTTTATTTTATTCAGTGTAAATTTTGATGCAATGGAGGTATTGGATACGATGTTATACCTTCCATCTAGTTGAACAGCTTTGATGATTGCTTTTTCGATCCCATTATTTCTTTTTTCATTTAAAGTATAACCAGCCTGTAACCTCAGTTTTGTGCTATAGGTATAGGTGATTCTGGGTTCAATTACTTCTGAAATAACCCTGTAGTTCCTGTTCTGAAATCCAGGTGTTTCAAGTTGATTCAGGGTTTTCTTGCCAATTAGATCCACCGTAATCATTTTAAACCAATTGCTTCTTATCCTCAAAGTCAAATCGCTTAATTCTCTTGATTCAAATCCATACGAAAGAAATGACTTGCTTATATTGTTAAGGTAATTTAAGTCAATGCCCCATACCTGGCTCTGGCGGTTAAATGAAAAACTATGGCTCTGCAATCGCTCTGTGATGATGAGACTTGTATCAGGTCGACCCAAAGAAAAAGGATTAAGATTTCTTTCCTGCTTTTCTGTAGACTTATCAATTATCTGAATAGAAGACTGCAAATAGAATCTTTTGAAAAAATTGGCAAATTTTGAATTCTCTTCGTTTTTAAGCGCTACGGATGGATCCAATACCAAGTTGTAGTTAAAATTCAGGTAATTGGCTCTCGCAAATTCCCTGGTGGGCGTAAAGATTCTGATAAAACGGGCCTGGTCTCTAAATTTTGCAAGCTCAAATTCATTTAGCTGCTGCAATCCATCATTGTTGTAATCGAACCAGGCATACTCTCCTTGTCCTGCTGGAACCTCAAAATAAGTGAAATCCTTTCTTGGTTCTTGACCACTTCCAAGTTCATATAAAGAACTACCGGATATCGCTCCTTTCCAAAGCATTGTGAAATATTCTACCCTGCCCAGAATGGTCTCATCCGATGCTACAGTAGAAAAAATATTGTCTCGGTTGAGTTTTCTGTAAGTGGCATTAAATCGTATCTGATGATGTTGATCGGACATCCATTCGCCATTGAGATTGAAATTTTGACTTCTATCTGCCCTTTGCAACAAATTACCCAGAGGCAGTGCGTCGGCTCTAGTGAAATACTTCAATCCCCATTTGTTCAGTTTTTCAGGATTGGACTGTGTTGAAAGCTGAAAAGTACTGAATGAAAAACTACCGGCTGTTAAACTTTGACTGGTGTTTAATTTTGTCTGGTTATTTTCTACCGCATATTTAAGTGAGAACTCTCTGTTTGAAAATGCAGGAATTGTCTTGCTTAAATTGGCTGAAGGCCTGAAAAAGCGGCCTTTTTGGAGTACATCCTCAAAACTTGTCAATGAAATTTGGTTGTCCATTCGCCAGCCATTCTTGTTGAGTATTTGAGAAAACTGATGCCTAAAAGCATTAAAATCATTGTTTCTCGCATAATTACCGATCAAGTAATCAATGGATCCGCCGGAACTATCTACAACTTTAAAATCAGCGATCAGGTATCTTTCTTCAGCAGGTTGAACTACCAGATCCAAACCCCAATCTCTTGTGAATTCAACTGTTCTAAGGCGTTCAATCGGCTTAAAACCAATGCTATTGTATTCTGCATTCAATGCTGTTTTCAGCGATAACTTTTTTTCTTTGTTCAGCATTTTATTGTTCCTGAAAACAATCTTTGCTGCATTGCCATTTTGATCATTTGCTGAGGAGAAGCGATTGGGATCAAAAGTACTCAAAGCAAAATCAGCTTGAAGATCACTATTCTCTGAGGCATTCCACAATACTGACAAAGTAAAAATAGATTGCTGTTTGGGTGCAACCAAAAGGATTACGGGCTCGTATTTACCCTTTTTCTTTCCTGTAATTGGGTCGGGGGCCACCCATTTATATATCTTTCCGTTTGACGCTAAATCAGTATCCAAAATGTAATCACCCATTCCCTCCCCCATCTCTGAGAATGAAAGTGAAAACAAACCTCCTGAATTCCGGGGTTCATATACAAAAACGGTATCCCGTTTCCCAGCGCTATATAGGGTATCTACTTTTCTGTATAAAAGCCTTCCCTGTGAAAAACTATCAGGGATAGCAGATGGATAAAAAGCATTAAAAGTATTGTTTCCAATGGCGGAAAGGAACTGTTTTTGTTTTGGATCAAGCGACTGATTGATGGGAAAATTCCTTGCATCCGTATTAGCAAAAAAGCCAGCATTGACAACTAGCTTTTTACCCATTGTTATTTTGTCTTTAAAATAAAATTGAGAATTAAGAAAATTTCTGTCGGCATATTCAAACTCAATCTGTATTCTCTTGTCTTTTGTGATCATATTCTTGGGCATAAAGGTCACTTCTGCCGTATTATAATTGATCACATAATCTTGATCTTCTCCACGCTGCAACAACTCTCCATCTATAAAAACACGCTCTGTTCCTGCAAGAACGATGAAAAAAAGTTCTTGGTTGGCTCCCTTTAGGCGGTAAGGGCCTTGGTTACCTTCAATCCCCTGAAATATATTCCTGGTAAATTTCCCCTTTGCAACAGCGCCGCTCGCCAATAACTCGTTTTTAGACGTTTTCCCAATAGGTGTTTCAGAAGCAAAGGAGATACCCTGTAATCTTTTGTAAAAATTCAGGTAGTAAAGCTCATTTTGACGGATGTCCTGATCTCCTACCAACA
Organism: Chitinophagia bacterium; assembly: GCA_009922495.1. GTDB lineage: Bacteria > Bacteroidota > Bacteroidia > Chitinophagales > Chitinophagaceae > Pollutibacter. The sequence goes on along the minus strand of RFVQ01000101.1, from coordinate 3,309 downwards.
ACCTCCATTTATCCTTTGAAAACTGAACATACACCTGATCGAATTCGTTCAGACGCTGGGTATTCCCATCCGGTTGAATGGGAATATTGTTATCGGAAATGGCAGCATTGATGAGTATACTGTCGCCCATGTATCCATTCAACTGAAGATTGAGGCTTGAATTCAATATGGCATCTTGTCGGTTGCCAAATGAAAGTGATCTTCCGATGCTTCCGTTTGAATTTAGTTTACCAAAATCAACTGGCTTTTGACCTGTATACTTGCTTGAAAATTTATCAGGAGTAATCCCAATACGATAGAACACTGAATCAAACGATAATCGTCTGTTTGTTTGGAGCAAAGAAAAAGGCATTACCCGATAGGTTATCCATACCTCTTTCACATTGGGGATGGATTTCCACTTCAACACACCTCTTGGATAATCCATAATAAAATCAGCGGATGAAAATCCGCTGATTTTTACAGAATTGGGAAACACTCCTGCACTGTCAATCAATATCGTGTCCCCATTGATGCTAAAAAGATTTATCCGGACGTTGGAAATATTTTGGCCATTAGCTACCGTCCAACCAACGACCAATACCGTCAAGACCAGAAATCTTTTGAATATCACATGTCTTATTTGATCAATTTCATGTTAACAGGATCCCAATTGACAATCTTTCCTTTTTCATAGCTAAGGTTACTGGCCAAAGCCGGGCCGGCTGCCCTCAATCCAAATGTAGGATCTTCCACAACTGTGCCATTGGTGCGGATTGCCTGGAAGAAATTGGCAAAGTGATCCACTCGTTCATCGTACCCAACCGGTGCAGCATACTTTATTTCCTCTGGTGCAAAAGCTTTCCTGTCATCAGCTGAATGGGTAGTATTGTACCATTTAACATATTCAGCCCTTTGTTTTTCAGAAAAATGCAAATAGCTGTCGTATCCTCCCAATTCGGCCGCCTTGGGAAGCTTTTGTTTTTTCAGCGTGAATTTATTCCCTCCCCATTCAATAACCCCTTCTGATCCAACAATACGGGTTCTGTTGCTTCCGCCTGAACCATCAGCAAAATTTACTCTCAATTGCATTTGAAAAGCACCGTGATTATCTGTTTTGGGGTAATCCATGATGGCAGCCAATACGTCAGGAACATCCCTTCCGTCTTTCCAATAACTCAATTGACCACTGGAGAAAACGCGGGTTGGGCCATTCGAGTCGATTGCATGATGCACTGCAGAGATCAGGTGTATGAACAAATCACCTGCTACCCCAGTGCCATAATCCTTGTAATTCCTCCAACGGAAGAACCGGGTGGGATCAAAAGGTCTTTTAGGGGCATCCCCAAGGAACGCATCCCAGTCAACCGTTTCAGGAGATGCATCCAGTGGAATCGCATATTGCCAGGCACCATTGGAACTGAAGCGGTCATTGACTGCTTCTACTAAATTTATTTCACCAATATCACCTGCTTTTATCCTTCTTTTCGCTTCAGCCAGGGTGATACTGCTTACGCCCTGAGAACCAACGATCATTACTTTTCCTGTTTCCTTTTGGGTCTTGATGACGGCATGTCCTTCATCCAAGTGCTGAACCATCGGCTTTTCACAATAAACATGTTTTCCAGCTTTCATGGCAGCGATGGAAATATGATCATGCCAGTGGTCTGGTGTAGCAATGATCACGGCATCAATGTCTTTTCTTTGGAGCAATTCTCTAAAATCCCTTGTTGTATAGAGATCTTGCCCCCATAATTCTTTGGCCCTGTCAAGGTGACCTGTATAAAGATCGCAAACGCCGGCTATTTCAACTCCAGGAACCTTTAGTGCAGCCCGCATATCCCCAAAACCCATGATCCCCATTCCAATGCCCGCTACTCGGATCTTGTCATTTGACATGTATCTTTTTTCAGGCTTAAGGTGGTGTATCTTCTCCTCATCCATTGCCATAACACCCATGGTGCCGCCGGTAAACAATGCAGCAGTTGAGCCCAACTGTTTGATGAATTTTCTTCTGGAATCAGCATTTGACATATCAATCGTTTTTGTTTTCTTAAAGATAATATTTTGATCAGATGAGTGCAAAAAAAAGCGCCCCTTTTAGAGGCGCTTGACTTGAAATTTATCAGGTTCAATCCCCTGAAAGGGTTGAATGCAAATATTCTTTGTTCAACCGGGCAATGTTCAGCACTGAGATCTCCTTTGGACACTCGGCCTCACAGGCATAGGTATTGGTACAGCTGCCGAACCCTTCCTTGTCCATTTGAGCAATCATGCTAACCACGCGTTGTTTCCTTTCCGGCTCACCTTGTGGCAAAAGAGCCAGATGAGAGACTTTTGCAGAAACAAAAAGCATGGCTGATGCATTTTTACAGGCTGCGACACAGGCACCGCATCCAATACAGGCAGCAGCGGCAAAAGAATCATCTGCCTTATCTTTTTCGATGGGAATGGAATTGCCATCGACTGCATTGCCGGTGTTAACGGATATATACCCTCCGGATTGGATGATCCGATCAAAAGCACTCCTGTTTACCATCAGGTCTTTGATTACGGGAAAGGCATTGGCCCTAAAGGGTTCGATGGTAATCTCATCACCATCCTTGAAGGCACGCATGTGCAACTGGCAGGTAGTGGTTCCTTTCCAGGGACCATGGGGCTGACCGTTGATAACCATGGAGCACATCCCGCAAATACCCTCGCGGCAGTCATGATCGAATGCGATTGAATCACTTCCTTCAGCAATCAAGCGCTCGTTAAGGACATCAATCATTTCAAGGAAAGACATTTCAGAGGAAATGTTATTGACATCATAGTTTTCAAAATGACCTTGGTCGTTGCTGTTCTTTTGACGCCAAACCTTGAGTTTCAGGTTCATTGAATAATGCTGCATATGATCAGATTATCGGTTTAAAGTAGTTATTTGTAACTGCGTTGACTGGGCTTTACAACTTCGTAATTGAGTATTTCCTTGTGAAGATTCCAGTTGTTCTCCTGGTGTTCCCAGGCGGCAACATACATGTAGTTCTCATCATCCCGCAAGGCCTCACCATCGGGTGTTTGGTATTCTTCCCGGAAATGCCCCCCACAGCTTTCATTCCTTTCCAGGGCGTCGATGCACATCAACTCTCCGAGTTCAATAAAATCTGCAACCCTTCCCGCTTTGTCCAGCTCCGGATTCATTGCATTGATCTCTCCAGGGATCCGAACATCCGACCAAAACTCAGCTTTCAATGCCCTTACCTCTTCAATGGCTTGTTTCAGTCCCTCGGCATTTCTGGCCATTCCACATTTGTCCCATATGATCTTACCCAGTCGCTTGTGAAAGCT
>RFVQ01000011.1 GCA_009922495.1 Chitinophagia bacterium | reverse complement strand
ATGCCTTTTTCATCCTGCATGTCGGCGATCACCACCTTGCCGCCGTGCTGCGCCAGCATGCGCGCCGTGCCTTCGCCCAGTCCGGACGCGCCGCCGGTGACGATAAATACATTGTTTTTGATTTGCATAAGAGCCTTTCGATGAGCATCCGGCTGCACCTGCAGCCGCTAACTCAAAGATTATGGCAGTCCCGGCCTGCCACAATCCGGCTATTCCTGACCAAGTTGATCTGTATCTCAATGATTTTTTTACATCGCATTCAATGGGCCTGTGTGCTACTGGTGCTGGCCGCTTGCGCCACCGTGCCACCAACGGCCAAGCCAGGGGTGACTGTCACCGAGAGCACACCGCCGCCGGTACCCGCACCCGCGCCACCACCTAAAAAAATCCCTAAGCTGGGTTTGGCACTGGGCGGCGGGGTGGGTGTGGGATTGGGCGCGGGACCCGGACCGGCATTGGGTGATTTGTTGCAGGCGAGAATTACAACCAGTATCAGAAAAAATTTCACCGACTTCATTGGTAAATATTTTTAGAAAAACGATTCAGCGTTTCATAATAAAACAGCACCTCCCCCTCAAATCCATACTTTCTGTTCAAGTCGATCATGCCCCTCAACATCGTTTCATCCGCCTGGTACCCATCTCCCAATGATGTCAAAATACCCGGGAACACTTTCTTCTTTTTATTGTCCGGCAATTGTTCCTTCAACTCTTTCAAAATCTTCTCATATGCATCCAACTTGTACCGATAGAGTTGAGGAAAAATATAATCGGCATATCCCCCTTCCAGCCATTTGGGCCAATCTTGAAGATATTGTTGTTTGGACCATGGATAAATGCTCGGAGCCCAGGATACGATACAGGACTTTCTTTTCTCTTTGACGGCAGCATAAATGGCTTTGCCATATGCACTGAGCTTGTCTGCTTTCCATTGTAAAAAATAGGATTCATCAAGCTGGCCATCCTCCAATCTTTTTCCGGTTTCTCCGGTATACAATCTGCGCGTATATGGATCCCATCCACCTTCTGAAGGCATGGCCGGCAGTCTGTCATCCCCTTGCACAGGGTGCAAGGCATTCCACCAATAAAAACCATTCTTCGTCAAGACCGCCCCTTTTTTATCGCGACCCAACCATTCAGGGTAACGCTTGAACCATAGAGAAGACAAGGTATCGCGATAAGCAAAGGAAAAACCAAATTCAAACCAGGCGTGCACTTTGATCTTTTGGGCATGGGCCAGATCGATCAGTTCACGGATGGGATCCCTCCCTTTGAAAAGGGGATCCTGTGCAACACCAATATGTTTTTGAAGAACTTCGCTGGGATACAAGGTCATCCCTTTGTTCCACACGACCACAAAAATATGATTGATGCCCTGCTCTTTGCATTGCTTAACTGCACGGGCAATGCTATCGGTTGAGTACATGACCCTGCTGCCTACATTGGTCATCCACACACCCCTGATCGGATCTTTGGCTGAAAGCTCCTGGCATGAGAGCAAGAAGGAGATGACAACAAAAACGCGGAGAAGGTTATTTTTTTCCCACATATTCAAGATAGCGATTGAAGAGGTGATGCGCTTGTATGTAAGCTGACTGGGGACTCATGAAATGAGAAAATTCGAAAGTGATGGCATCTGTATAACCGGCGCGTTTTGCAGCCTCCATCTTGAGCCTTAGTTTTTCGAATTTTATCGGCAGGAATTTGATGGGCATATCCCTGTCAAAACTTTCTGTATTGGTCCATGCTTGCATGCCCTGCGCATCGGCCATTTTTTTGTTGACCACCAGATAGTCTTCCAGATCAGGGATGTCTACGTGACCATCCTGAAAAGCCACAATGTCAACGGCTCCCCGAATACCCTCGAAGATCTCCGTCCATTCCTTCTCGTGTTCTGAAAGCGTAACTGAATTTTTTTTACGGAGGGATGCCTCGCTTGCCATGACCGCCTTGGGACCATCGATCCAGGGGGATATCAAAGTTTTTAATTGACTGTTCTTTTCTTTTCCGGCCAATCCCAAGGTGCGAAAAGCTTCTATGGCTCCTTTGGTCTTGCGACTGATCTCCATGCTCAGGTACCAGCCTTTGAAGGAAGGATGATGCCCATAACGACTCCATACTTCATCGATCACAAACCGGTTGGCTTCAATTTCATGTTGCATGTCATGGGTATCCCAGTATATGCCGGAATCGTAGAGCCCAAAATAAAAATTCATTCCATGTTTATCAGACAGATCCAGGAAGAGCTGCACCAGATCTTCTGAGGGAGCATGGCAATTGTATTTTTGAACAAGATAGTCGGATGGATAGGTAATAAATTTTCTATAGCCGGAGCGGATCATGATCACCGTATCAATGCCCGCATGACTGATCTCGTCCAAAAAAGTTCCCTTGATCATACCCCGTTCAATCTTTTAATTTATCCCACCAAAATTTCTTGAGCATCCAGGAAGTCACAAAGAAGATCACCGACCAGATGGCAAGCTGTGTATTGTTCCTGATCATGAAATACATGGGGATCACCACCTGTGCCATTTGCCAGATGATTCCCACAATGATATTGAAAAGATCTCTTCCAAAGTTGGATTCAATCACAAGTCCAGGCTCCTGTGATAATAATTTTTTTCGGATCGGTCCCCACCAACCCCAGGGTTGTGTTTTTTTATAGAACTCAATAACCTGTTGTTCATTTTCAAGAGGAGCCATATAAGTGCCGATCAAACATCCGACAAGGGAGACGACCAGCACCAAGGGAAACAAGAAAATTTCCGGCAGGTTTTGTTCCAATCCCAACATCCCCACCAATTCCGGTTTGAAAAAAAGGATGAGCGTACTGATGATCAGTCCTGCCACCATCCCTCCGAAATATCCATAGCCATTGAATCGCCACCATACCCATTTCAGCATATTAGAGGCGGCATATCCTCCATAAAGAGCGGAGGTGATCCAGAGGGTGAGGCGATTCAGCGATTCAGCATTGAACCCGAAGGCAATGCCGATAAAAACGAGGAGAATGGAAGAGTACAAACTGTAGCGGATCAGTTTTTCTGATGATGCATCCGGACGAATATATTTTTTGTAGATGTCGTTGACGATATAGGCTGGTGCGGCGTTAACAATCGCGGAAAAGGTACCCATGAAGGCCGCGAGCAACCCTGCGATGAGCAATCCCTTGAATCCCAGGGGAACAAATTTGTTGATGGCCAATGGTAGCACTTTTTCGAAATCGATGGAGGCTCCCATGGCTCCGATTTCAGGCTGCAAATAGACCAACCCCAATACGGCAAAACCTGCCACCATCAGGTAGCGGGGAATGTACATGACCAGGATCGTGCTCATGCTCATCTTGGCAGCATCTGATGGGGTCTGGGTGCTCAATATCCGCTGCATATCGTAGCTCGGTACCGGTCCTGCAATTGAGGCAAAGATGCCTTTGAAGACCATCATCATGAGCAAGGCGCCAAACATGCCAAAGCCATCGCCCGTAATTTTATCGTTTACCAACGGGTAGGGAGTCTTGCTCCAATCCAGCTGCAGATTCCACCCGGTCCACAGATCGTCCCATCCCGAAGGAACAGCCGCTGCAATCTGATCAGCACTTACCTGGGTATAGCCTATGTAAGCCACCACCAATGCACTGAGGGTCATCAGGAAAAATTGCAACACTTCTGTTGCCACAACACTGTACATCCCTCCTTTCACCGTATAGATAGTGGTGATGCCACAAATGATCAAGGCATAGGAATGTTCATTGGAAATAGACCAGTTGCCGATGGAAAACGAAAGATCATAAGGTAGAATAGAGGTGCAAAACTTTCCGATCCCTTCAAAAAAATAGGCCATGAATCCCATTACACTGACCAATGCGAAAATGACAATGATGATATACGATAGTTTGGCTCCTCTTCCTTCCCCAAAACGAAAGCTGATCCACTGTGCACCGGTCATGGCATTGCTTCTTCTCATCCAGACAGCGAGAAAAACAAAAACAAATACCTGATTCCAAACAGGCCATAACCATGGAATCCATGCACTTTTCAATCCGTACACAAAAAGGATCATGACCGTCCACATGCTTCCGCTGATATCCCACATCCCTGAAGCATTGGAAAGACCAAGCGTGTACCATTTCATGGTATTGCCACCCAAAAAATAGGATCGCAGGTCCTTAGAAGCTTTTTGGGAAAGATAGAAACCTGCTGCCAATGTCAATACCAGGTAAAGAACAATGATGGCAAGGTCTAATGGATGTAAGGCCACGGTAAGTCTTTAAGAATTTTAATAAAGCTAATTATAAATATTAATTATTTTTAAAAATAATTTGATGTCTGGGAATGAAAAAGAGCATGCGAACTACCCTCCTCCAAACAACCTTTTTTTTGGGCCTCTTGTTCACCGTTTATAGCTGCAAAAAAAATACAGCACCCACACCTCCTGCTCCCCCAACACCCCCTGGTCCGGTTTGGGATCCCAATGCCATGAGAGGAGTCTGGCTCACCACAACTGCCAGCACAGCGCTGGACAACAACGATAACATACAGGCAACAGTGGCCAACTGCAAGCGGGCAGGCATCAACACCATTTTTGTGGTCGTGTACAACAATGCGCGCACGATCTATCCCAGCGAAGTAATGCAAAAACTGACCGGAAACAGACAGCTTGAAAAATTTGCGGGAAGAGATCCATTGAAAGAATTGATCACGGCTGCAAAGGCTGCTGGTTTGAAAGTTCATGCCTGGTTTGAATATGGATTTTCATCTTCTTATAGTGCACAGGGCGGATCCATCATTGCCGCAAAACCCAAGTGGGCGGCATTGGACCAGAACAGAGCCTTGGTTGTAAAAAATGGTTTTGACTGGCTGAATGCATTTGATCCGGAAGTGCAGCAATTCTTGATCGATCTCTTCAAAGAAGTGGCATCCAACTATGACATCGATGGTGTTCAAGGGGATGACAGGCTTCCGGCATTGCCATCAACCGCTGGATACGACGATTACACGGTTTCTGAATACAAAAAAGAAAACAACAACGCCTTCCCTACCACCAATACAAAAGATCCGGCATGGGTCACCTGGCGGGCAAAGCGATTGAATGCATTCATGAAGCGATTGTACAATGAGGTCAAATCCATTCGATCTTCCATACAGGTAACCATGTCGCCATCCCCCTATCCATGGTCATTGGAAGAATACTTGCAGGATTGGCCCACCTGGGTAGACAGTGGCTGGGTGGATGCTGTGATCCCGCAATGCTATCGTTACGACATCAGCGCATACAACGCTACGCTGCTGCAACAAAAATCATATTACAAAAGCACGCGGATACCGCTGTACCCTGGTGTGCTGGTCAAATCCGGCACCTATCTTGCCACGGCAGGTTATCTGGGACAAATGATACAAGCCAACAGAAATGCAGGCTTCAAGGGAGAAGTGTTTTTTTTCTACGAAGGTGTAAAAGACGCTTTGCCCTGGTTTGAGGGACAGTACCCCTTTATCAAATAATCATCTATGCATAAATATTTTGCATTGCTGTTTTGTATTGCAGCGTTTTCCTGCAAACAAAAGTCTTCATCGCTCCTGCAACAGGTAGATCCTTTTTTGGGAACAGGCGGACACGGACATGTGCATCCTGCTGCCACCATTCCTTTTGGCATGGTTCAGCTGGGGCCTGACAATGGGGTGGATGGATGGGACTGGTGCAGCGGTTACAACTACAGCAGCAACACCATTGCAGGTTTCAGTCACACACATCTGAGCGGAACCGGCATTGGAGACGGGTATGACATATCGGTCTTGCCACAAACCCATGCAGACAGCCTGCTGGAAGAAAGGATCCATGAGCCCTTTCAACACAAAAACGAATTTGCATCACCGGGATACTATGCAGTGCAACTGGACAATGGTGTGTCTTGTGAAATGACAGCCACTGCGCGGTCAGGTGTCCACCGTTACAAATTTCCATCCGACACAGGATGGTTGCGCTGGGATCCATCCTATCACCAAAACTGGGACTTCCCGGATTCCTGTGAAATCAGCATCCTGGATGATACTACCATCATTGGCTACAAACATTCCACTGGTTGGGCAAAGAATCAGCGGGTGTATTTTCAGGCCAGGTTCAATCAACCCATCATCAAACATATTTTCACCAAAGACAGTCTAAAAGCAAACCAGGACAATGCGCATGAAAAATCGATAGAAGGAAAGAATGTAAAACTGATGCTGGCATTTGAAACAAAAGAGCCGCTTGAAGTTCGGGTGGGCATCAGCAATGTTTCCTATGAATCTGCCGCATGGGCAAATGAAGAAAATGTTGGGAAACCATTTGAAACAGTGAAAACAAACGCTGAAGCACTGTGGGAACAAGAGTTGTCTGCCATACAGGTGAAAACAAATGATTCGCTGGCAGCCAAAAGATTTTATACGGCCCTCTACAGGACCTGCATGGCGCCCTGCCTGTATTCTGACAACAAGGGATTTTACAAAAATGCCGATGGGAAAATTGTTCAAATGCCAAAGGGCAGATCCAAGTATACCATATTTTCAACTTGGGACACTTTCAGAGCACTTCATCCCCTTTTTACCTTGACACAAGATAAAAAAGTGGATGAGTGGATGAACAGCCTGCTTGCTTTTTATCAAGACAATGGATTGTTGCCTGTCTGGGACATCAGCAGCTGGGATGCCAACACGATGACTGGCTTCCATGCTGTTCCCATCCTTGCAGATGCGATTCTCAAAGGCTTTGACGGATTTGATCATGAGCTGGCATATGAAGCCATGAAAAAATCATCCGAACAGTCCATTCGCGGCACGCCCTACTTTAACGAGTTTGGATTTGTTCCACATGACCTGCACGGATGGAGTGTTACCTATACGTTGGAATATGCATTTGACAACTGGTGCATCGCGCAGGTAGCGAAAAAACTGGGACATCCTGAAGAGGCAGCCAAGTATGAACAAAGGGCAATGGGCTATAAAAAGCTCTTTGATGCCAAAACCGGATTCATGAGGGGAAGACTCAGCAATGGCAAATGGGTTGAACCTTTCGATCCCTATGTTTCGGAACATGGCTTTGAAGGACAATATATAGAAGGAACGGCCTGGCAACATAGTTTTTTTGTCCCCCATGACATCAAAGGACTCGCTTCCCTGTATGGAGGGAATGATAACCTTGTTGCAAAACTGGATACGCTCTTCTCTACCCAATCCGAATTGAGGGGCGATAATATCTCCATCGATGTGTCTGGACTGATCGGACAGTATGCACATGGCAATGAACCATCTCATCATATTGCATATATGTATACCGCTTTGGGGCGGCCCGACAAAGCAGCAGAAAGAATAAGGCTGATTGCAGACAGCCTGTACAAGAATGGTCCAGAAGGGCTTTCCGGCAATGACGATTGCGGACAAATGAGTGCCTGGTATATTTTCAGTGCCATGGGCTTCTATCCCATGAATCCTGTATCAGGAGAATACACAATAGGCTATCCGTTGTTCGATCAAATTGAATTGAAAACGAAAAACGGAAAAACCATTATCAAGAAAACCGGTAATGGAAAAACGGTCAATTCAGTTTTTGTCAACGGAAAGAAACAGACCAGGCTGATGGTGACACATGAACAGCTGATGCAGGGAGGCGAAATCGAGTTGCGGACCAGTTAAAGAGAGATAAGATCAAACTGCGAAACAGCTAAAGTGAGATGAGGGCATCCATGGATGCCCCCGTGCAATTTGATCCGCTGGATTTACCAGCCTGGATTCTGGGTAATGTTCTTGTTTGCGTCGATTTCAAATTGTGGAATGGGCCACAGTTTGTATTTGGTATTGGCATTGCTCCTGACCTGGTTCCTGAACCGGATCCTTTGATTGATACTGGTTGTATAATCAGGGACTTCATTGGCTCCGAATACAGGATTAGCAGGTGCGACAGCCGGGTCCAAAGCATAACCCACAACAGGCCCGCTGTTGGCTGCCCCATAAATATCCCACCTGCGAAGATCAAACAAACGGTGTCCCTCACCGGCAAACTCTACAACGCGTTCGCGACGGATGATCTGACGCAATTCAGCCTGGTTGGTGGTGGTGATGGCCGGTTGACCTGCTCTTGTGCGAACCTGGTTGATGGCAGCAAGAACAGAAGCGTCGATTTCGTTGAGCTCAGTCTTTGCTTCAGCATACATGAGCAATACATCGGCATAGCGCATCAAAATATAGCCTGTCTTGATCTCCCAGATATATTGGGTAGAATCAATATACTTTCTCCAGACATATCCTACACCACCGATATTTCCTGTAGCACTAACCTGCCATTGAATACCCGCTGCTTGTGCACCGATCCAATCGTTGTTGCCGGTTACATTGTCATAGGCATTGGTATTCCAGTTAAACCTTCTCCTGATATTGCTGTGAATATTGAAAATGGTTTTTTCTTTTGGTTGCACGTAAGGCAAGGAGGGAGTTTTGAGGGTATTGTATACCATGGTATCCCCAGGCATGTAGATGGTCCATCTCAAACGGTTATCACGGTTCACTCTTGGATTCAATCGATTGTAAACAGTTGACTGATCGATTCTCTTGCCATCACTGGCTTCATAGCGATCAACAAGCGCTTGTGTGGGAAAATGGCTGCTCTGTGAATTGGTCACCTGACGAGGCACACTGATCACGGGCGCCCAGTTTTGAGGATCAAGAAGGTCTGTAGGATACGCCTGGTTGAACATGATCTCTCTGTTAACATTAGCGGTTTGGCCAGCGAGGAGGAAGAGGTTGGGATAACTGGGATTCAATCCGTATTGACCCAGGTCCATCACCGCCTTTGTGGCAGCAGCAGCTGTTTTATAGTCTTTGATCAACAAAGCGAGCTTTGCTTTCAATCCCAGTGCTACGCCTCTGTTCACCCTACCCTGTGCAATTACCGGCTGGGTATTGGCTGTGGCAAATGCGGCAGATGCTTCATCCAAGTCTTTGTAAAGTTCTGCAACAATGGTGGCTACGGGAGTTCTGCTTGCCCCCAATACCTCACTAACTGCCGGAGTTTTGTTGTACCAAGGCACATCTCCAAACATGTACATCAGGTGAAAATAGGCCCATGAACGCAGCACCAAAGCTTCGGCCCTGATCCTTCCATAGGTAGACGCCGGAACATTGTTTTTACCATTGGCCATCCCGTCAAGATGCTGATTGGCTCTTTGAATGAGCCTGAAACCCTGGCTCCAGCAAGTATTGACAAGTGCATTGTTGACCAAAAACGGACCACCATCTCCCATGGCCACAGCATCCTCTGCATTACCACCTCTTTTGATGGCCAGGTCTGTTGATGCTTCTACGGCAAATAAAAGGGGTGTATTGTTGGGAAAGGCCCAAAATGCTGCACCGTAAACACCATTCAGGCTCAGCTCCATTTCCTCCTGATTGGCAAGGAAATTGGTAGAGGAAGAAGCATCCAGTGGCTTCCTGTCCAGGAATTTGCTGCAACCAGCGATACCCAGCAGGGATACAAGCAGGAAGGAGTATATTATTTTTTTCATAACGCTAATTTTTCTTGTTTTAGAAGTTCACATTAAGACCTGCAGTGTATGTTCTCATTACCGGATAAAACTCTGCATTTGCATTGTTGATCTCCGGATCGAATCCGTTCCATGCCTTGGTGATGGTAAACAGATTTTGTCCGCTTACGAACACCCTGACTGAACTGATCTTGGCCTTCTTCAATACGGAAGTTGGCAAGGTATATCCGAGATTAACATTCTTCAGGCGGAAGTATGATGCACTTCTGATCCACCAGGAGGAAGCAAGGAAATTGTTGCCGCCAAAACCTGAGGGAAGCAAACGAGGGAACAACGCATCTGTATTGTTGGCCCTCCAGGAGTCTTTTTGGATTTCAAGCAAGGAAGCGATGAAATCAGTGCTGGCAAAGGGCACAGCGCCTGTTCCACTCAGGTAGTTGCTTCTTCTTCCCACACCTTGACCAAAAAGATTCAGGTCAAAATTGCCATAGGAGAGGTTCAGGTTGATGCTATACTCATACCGGGGGAAGGCATTGCCCAGGAAGGTTCTGTCATTGGCATCCACTTTGCCGTCTGGTTTTCCATCCGGACCGCTGATGTCGGCATACTTCATGTCACCTGGCTTGGGACCAGTGGTAGCAACGGGACTCCAGGGAATACCAAACTGCACCGGAGAGCTCTTCACATCATTGCTGTCAGCAAAGAATCCAAGTGCCTGGTACCCATAATAGGAGCCCAACGCATAGCCGGGAGCGGTTCTGGTGTTTCCACCGTCGATGAAAGGAAGACCTTCGATAAGTCCGGTCACATTGTTGCGAACATCCGAAAGCATTGCGGTAACATCCAGGTTGAGTTTTTTGAATGACTTCTTGTAGTTGGCTGAAACCTCCCATCCTTTGTTCTCCATGTTTCCGGCATTGACAAAAGGATTGGAGAGTCCTCCAGCTGATGCAGGTAGAACGCGTGGGAGGATCATATCCTTCAGCGTCTTTACATAATAGTCAGCGGTCAAGGTAAGTCCGTTTTTGAATGTCAGATCCAAGCCTACATTCCACTGCTTGGATGTTTCCCAACCGATGACAGGATTGGGGAACTGCAGAATGGCCACGCCCAATGTGGTGAGGTTATTGAAATAGGCATTGGTACCGTTGGTAGGATTGTTATAGTTCGACTGACCATAGAAAGCATCAAATGCATAAAAAGAACCGAAGTTCTGGTTGCCATTGCCCCCGATTGACCCCCTCAGTTTACCAAAAGAAAGTACATCAGAGAGACTGCTCAGGAATTCCTCCTTGGTAAAGATCCAACCGGCTGATGCAGATCCAAAATTTCCCCACTGCTTGTCATTGGCTTGTGAGAAACGGGAAGAACCATCTCTCCTGCCGTTGAGTTCCAACAGGTACTTGTCTTTGTATGCATAATTCAACCTACCAAAAAATCCAGCAAGGGCAAGCTCTGAAACGCCAGCGTTGTTGTCTCTTGCACCAGTACCAAGATTCAGGTATGGTTGATTAGGATTGATGAAACCCTGCCTGCTGGCACCAAAGAAATAGTTGCTGTACAATTCACTTTGTCCACCGGCCATCACTCTCAGAGAATGATCTTCTCCAAACTTGGTGTTGTAGGTAGCCTGTGCAGTATAGTTTTGGTAAACATCATTTCTCCAGGCCTCTGAAAGAGAGGTGTTGCCTGGCCAAATAGCAATACGATCGTATTGCTGCGTTGTTAGGTTGGGCTGAAATATTTCTGCGTTTTTCACAAAAGTTTTGGTGTAGGGATTGCGTTTTTCACGTCCCCAGTATGCCTCAACATCCAATCCTTGCACGGGACGTAGGTTGAAACCAAATCTGGTGAGCAAGGTATTGCCTTGCACAACAGAATTACCTGTGGCTTCTGCCATCGCAATAGGGTTTCTGTTGTTGGTCTGCGCAGCAGTGCCATAAAGTCCTTCGCCATATTTACCACCACCCAATGCAGGGAGGCCGATGGCCTGGCGAATGATGAACTCAGGGCTGCCAGTAGATGGATTGATTGTTTTATTGGAGTTGTAGGCCAATACGCTGTTGAATGTAAGCCATTTGTTGAGCTTGAACTCCGGATTGAAACGGAGATCAAATTTCTCAAAGCTGTTATTGGGTATCAAGCCCTGTTGATTCATGTACGTGAAAGAAGTAAATACATTGACCTTTTCACCACCGGAAGCCAGCTGAACGTTGTGGTTTTGAAGTAACCCACTGTTGGTAAGGACTTCTTTCAGCCAGTCTGTATTGATAACATCCAGGTTATTTCCTGCGGGATTGGCAATATATTTATCGATCAATGTCTGAGGATAAACCACTGCGGCCGCATTACCAGTTCTGTTGACTTCTGCTTCATTGCTGTATACCATATGATCTACAGCACTTACCCTTTGGGGCAATGAGGTGAAAGACTGTTGTGTATAAAAGTTGTTGTAGCTGACTTTCATGCCCTTTTGGGAAGCACGCTTTGTTTTTACTACAATGACACCACCGGAAGCCCTGTTACCGTAAATGGCTGTTGAAGCAGCATCCTTCAGGATGGTCACATTTTCAATCGCATTGGGATCGATCTGGTTCAAGGCATCCAATCCTGTTCCGGTTGGCATCAGCAATCCGTCTATCACCACCAATGGTGAACTGTTACCCTGGATAGAACTCTCACCCCTGATCCTGATAAAGGCACCATCAGCACCAGGTCTTCCTGATTGCTGCTGTACGGTAACGCCAGGGGCAAGTCCTTGCAAAACCTGACTGGCACTGCTTACCTGCCTCTTGGTGATCGTGGAGTTGTTCAAGGATACAACAGATCCGGTAAGGTTTGTCCTTCTCTGTGTTCCATATCCCACTACGACCACTTCACCGAGGTTGGAAGCCGTTGGCTGAAGCGAAACCTCCATGAGAGAACCGCTGACCTGGGACTCTTTTGTTGCAAATCCGATAGCGCTGAAAACGAGTGTTTGTCCCGTTGAAACCGTGATGCTGAAATTGCCATCAGCATTGGTCCTGCTGGCTTTTGCTGTTCCCTTGATCTGAACAGTCACACCTTCAACAGGTGCAGCGTTTTCAGCATTGATGACCCTGCCCGTTACCCGGGACTGGGCAAGGGCCATGGTCCAGCATGCGGACAGTAGAATCAACAGAAATGTTAGTTTTTTCATTTGATTGTGTTTGATGATGAAATCTATAATGGTTGCATTTGTCCTAAGTAATCAATGGAGATTTTGGAAAAGGGATCCAGTATGGTATCGATCAGCACTGCCAACTGTCCTCGGGTAATCAACTGCTTATCATCCGAAGCAATAATTCCAGCTGATTTGCAGGAAGCATTGATCACCGTTTCCGCAATGTCCAATTTGTACAATGCGCTTGCCGATGCTTGTATGATGCGTTTGGCCTCAGCGATTGTCAAATACGGGCCAAAATCTCCCTTTATCAAGAGCCAGTTTTCTGCGTTGCTTTTGAGCGTGTCCACGGAAACTGGCTGATCAGGATAGAACCAGGTCTGGTTGGCCCATTTGTAGGGTACGCCCTTCCCTCTTAAAATACCGGTAGCGCCGATTTTTTGAATACTCTTAAAATACGGGTGATGAATGGTTGCATCCATATAGGGCAGCAATACCGCATTTTTCTCCAGCAGCGCAGATTGCACTGCTCTTACCGGAACCTCGCTTGGTCTGCTATTGTTCTTTACGGCCAATGCTGCCAGGGTGCCTGCAGCCTGACCTATTAGCATCACGCAGGGCTGAAGGCGAGTGGCTCCATTGATGATGTTGCTGACGCTGATGCTTTTTTCAGCTGCGATGATGTTATCGTCTTCCTTTGGCAGCAAAGCACCCAGTGGTATGGAAAAAGAAGGAACAGGATAAAATTCGAGCTGCTGGGGTGCTTGGGGATTTTTTTTGTGGTGATGATCAATGGGGTAATCTCCAACTGCGATGCCGGTTCGATAAAGGGTATTCCCATTTTGGAAGGGGTTGGCCAGCGTTGCCATATCGAACCTGACCCGCCCCTGGATCCTTCTTGATTCCCTATGATAGGGAATCAGGGCAAGCCTGTCAGGCGTGGGGAATTCATCATCCGCCAGACCCAGGTTTTTAAACCCAAGTTGGTGTTGGATAAAATACACAAAACGCAATGTTTGTTCTTTTGCGGCATTGTATCCACTGTCCCGCTGTTTTAGGGACAATTGAATGGGATTGAAATAGAAGTCATTCCCGTAGTTGGGCCAATTGATCATGTACTTGCCATTGGGAAGCTTACCATAATCAAGCATGGTCTGGGCATTGATCGAAGGTCTCTTGCGGGTTGTGTCTTGCACAAAATCTGTACAGGCACCATCAAACTCACGCGGATCATACCCGATTGGTTTTGCAATTGTGCAATCTGCATCATTGCCATAATCCTTTAGGACTGCTACATAGGTAAGATCCTGGATGATGCCTCTGGCAGCAGGATCAACAGCGATATTATCGCTTTGGGCAGCCTCTGGTTCAAGTCCTATATCAGATGGTATGCCAGCATCAGCGAGTCCATCACCCAACTCAGTTGCATCGATGACAATTGTTGCGTTGACAGTCAACAATTCTCCCGTTTGCTGATGGGTGAAACTTGCCCCTGAAACCTTGCCTTCTTTTTTGGTAACATGGTTAAACTGCCACCCATGCATGACGGTCAATTTGTTTTCCCTTTTTGTCATGGATTGCAAAATCCTGTTTGCCAAATGTGGCTCAAACAAAGTGTTGCTGACCCAACCCGTGGCAACTTTATCCGGACCTCCATAATACTGGTAAATGCTATCCCGGAATTCGTTCCAGAGACCGGAAGGAATTTGGTGATTGCCATCAAAGGCAGATACGCCTGCAGCACTTATCATACCGCCCAACCATGGTGTTGCTTCCACCAAAAGGGTGCTGACGCCCAACCTGGCGGATTGAATGGCAGCGGTTGTACCAGATGCGCTTCCTCCAATGACCAGAACATCAGTCGAAACTTGTTGGCTGCTCTTGCATGAAACAAAAGCAACTAAGCATAAATGGATGATATATCGTAACTGATGAGTCAATTAGAATTCATTTGGTCATCGCCAAGATTGGTCTCAAATGCTTTGGCTACCATGAGCAAACCCCTGGGAATGTGAAAACAGCCTTTCCACTTCCCACCTTTTGCCGTATTCAAGGGTTTTCCATCACGATGCAAATAACCAAACCATTCTCCATGATGGGGATCCCTGAACTTTTCCCAGGTATAAGCATGCACTCTTTCAAACCATTTCAGACACTCTCTGTCGCCGGTCATGACAAAACCCTTTGCCAGGCC
Source organism: Chitinophagia bacterium (assembly GCA_009922495.1). GTDB lineage: Bacteria > Bacteroidota > Bacteroidia > Chitinophagales > Chitinophagaceae > Pollutibacter. The sequence goes on along the minus strand of RFVQ01000011.1, from coordinate 9,772 downwards.
AACCAAAGTCTCAACATGGACCCACCAAAGCTTCTGGTCCCACTCCAATTGCTGCATGGGTTTTTGATAGAGATCCATAAAATAAAAAAGACCGCCATGTTCATGATCCCATGCGTACTCAATGGTATTTAGCATGATGTTTTTGGCTGCGTTGATGAGGGCGGCATTGCCGGTTCTTTTGCCAATATCCATGATAAACCACATGGCCTCAATGGCATGTCCGGGATTCAGGATGCGTCCTTCGAAGGAATCCACCAGTGTATTGTCGGCCGCAACATTTTCAACAATCAATCCATGATCGGGACGATAAAACACATTCATCACCTGGTCTACCACTTCAGGAATCAGGATATCTACTTTTTCCTTGCCCAGTATATGTTCCATTTCCAATGCCAGGTTGCACAGAATCATGGGAAGGGTAAAGTTTTTCATGGGACGAGTTCCAGGATAACTCTTGTTATACTGTCCTTTCCAATTGTGCTGCCTGCTGAGTATGTTGTCAAATGTATCCGAAGCAATCTTTTGATGCACCGAAGAAGGTGAAATGGCATGAAGAGCAGAGAAACCCATTGCTGCAAAGCAATCACTAAAGATATTGTGGGGCTGGGTCAGCGGTTTGCCATCTCGTTGCAAAGAGAAAAACCAGTTTCCCTTTGCATCACGGCCGTTTTGCTCCAAAAACCTGGCGCCAAGCTGAGCAAACTCTTTCCATTCTTCTTTTTGCTCCAAGACCCTGTATAAGGTAGAAAAGGTCCATACCTGACGACCCTGCAACCAAATGAACTTGTCGGTATCATAAACATTTCCTTCCCTTGTCAAACAAGTAAAGTAACCACCATGCTCTCGATCCCCGCTGTGGTTGAACCAGAAAGGGAGGATGCTGTTTTTCAATTCACGGTAATAGATTTCCGAGTGATCCCGGGTGAATTTCAGATCAGACGCAGGTATTTCGAAGGAGACATTGCCCATTCATCCAGTTTATTTAATTGCTGACAATTTATAATATTTTTAATTACTGGAGATACTTTGTTAATTTTTTTAATTTTTAGCCTGGTATGGCCTTCACAAAAGTCCTTTGATTCAACAAAAAGGGGATAATTTAGTCGCATGGGTAACAAAAGGGAGAAGTTGAGCTTTGAATTGTTCAGCACGGGACTGTCAACGGGTGTTGCGTACAAGAACCGATCATTGAAACGACAAATCATTCTAGCCGTCGATACCAAGAACAGTGGTTCCATCAATGAATTGAGCAAGGAAATCAACACCAGTGTTCCCAAAACAACCTCCCTGGTCAATGAACTGATCTTGGAAGGATTGCTGCAGGACGAAGGAAAGATCGATTCAACGGGAGGAAGGAGAGCCAGTGTATATGGGTTGATTCCGGATGCCTGTTTTTTCCTGGGAGTGGATGTGAAAAAATACCATATCAACATCGGATTGATGAATTTTCGCAAGAGAATCATTTACCTCAAAGAAAGACTTCCGTTCAAACTGGAAAACTCACCGGAATCGCTAAAAAACCTCCTTCACCAGATCAAGGATTTCCTCTCCCATATCCAAGTTGACAAAAAACGAATCCTGGGCTGTGGCATCAATTTGTCAGGCAGGATCAACCATCGAACAGGGCACAGCTTCAGTTTCTATCATTTTCGGGAAGAACCATTGGCTGAAATCATTCAACAAGAAATCTCCATTCCTACTTTCCTGGAAAATGATTCAAGGGCCATGGCATTTGGCGAATTGTATTCTGGGGAGATATTGAGTGAAAAGAATGTATTGTTCGTCAACATGGACTATGGCACAGGATTGGGAATCGTTTTGGACGGGAAAGTGTATTATGGAAAATCTGGTTTTAGCGGTGAGTTTGGCCATACCCCCATCTTTAACAATGAAATCATTTGTCAGTGCGGAAAAAAGGGATGCCTGGAAACAGAAGCTTCCGGTAATGCTCTGATCAGAAAATTCAAGGAAAGAATTGAAAAAGGATCCAGCTCCTCGATCTTAAAGAACAACAAAGCTGCCGACAAAATAGGCATTGAAGACATCATCAATGGTGCGAAAAATGAAGACACCCTTTGCATTGAGCTGTTGAGTGAAATTGGAGAGAAACTCGGAAAAGGCCTTGCCATCCTCATCAATATTTTCAACCCGGAACTCATCATCCTCGGGGGAACTTTGTCGGATACAGGTGATTATATTCGGCTTCCTGCGCAGAGCGCACTGAACAAACTATCACTGAGTTTGGTCAACAACGATACCTCCCTGAAAATATCAAAACTGGGTGAAAAGGCTGGAGTCATTGGCGCCTGCCTCATTGCAAGATCTAAAGTGATGTACAGCTGATCAAGGTCCGTGATCAATAGGCCAAGGCAAACAAGACCCTTTGTTTGCTGGGCTTTCCGGAATAGACGCAAACGCCTTCTTCCGCTGTATTGTTCAATGGAATACAACGAATGGTTGCCTTGGTTTCTTCCTTGATCTTCTCTTCTGTTTCAGGAGTGCCATCCCAATGGGCAGAAAGGAATCCGCCTTTTTCGTTGAGGACAGATTTAAAGGCATCCCAGCTGTCGACTGTTGTGATGCTGGCATCCCGGAAGGCCCTTGCCTTGTTGTAGAGATTCTGCTGAATTTCCTCCAGCAGGTTTTTGACATGTTCAGACAAACCTTCTGCAGGAACGGAAGACTTGGTTTTCTCATCCCTTCTGGCCACTTCCACTACCCCATTTTCAATGTCTTTGGGACCGATGGCAATCCTTACAGGAACTCCTTTCATCTCATATTCCGCAAACTTCCAACCCGGACGGGTATTGTCGGAGTCGTCATATTTTACTGAGATACCCGCAGCCTTCAGATCCGCCATGATGCCCGACACCTTCTCATCCACCAGCGCTTTTTGTTCGGGACCCTTGTAGATCGGAACAATCACCACCTGCAGCGGTGCAATGCGCGGAGGCAATACCAAACCCTGGTCATCACTGTGCGCCATCACCAAGGCTCCAATGAGGCGGGTGGACACCCCCCAAGAGGTGGCCCATACATATTCCTGTTTGTTCTCTTTCGTCAAGTACTTCACTTCAAAGGCCTTGGCAAAGTTTTGTCCCAGGAAATGCGAAGTACCTGCCTGCAAAGCCTTGCCATCCTGCATCAATGCTTCGATGCAATAGGTTTCCAGCGCTCCCGCAAATCTTTCGTTGGGCGTCTTGACCCCTTTGATCACCGGAAGGGCCATATAATTTTCTACAAAATCTGCATACACATGCAACATCTTTTCTGCTTCGGCAATGGCTTCCTCACTGGTGGCATGGGCCGTATGCCCTTCCTGCCAGAGGAATTCAGCGGTTCTGAGGAAGAGGCGGGTTCTCATTTCCCAACGCACCACATTGGCCCACTGGTTGATCAAGAGTGGCAGGTCGCGGTATGATTGAATCCAATCCTTGTAGGCATTCCAGATGATGGCTTCGCTGGTGGGACGCACGATCAGTTCTTCCTCCAGTTTGGCTTCCGGATCTACCATCAGCTTTCCTTTGTTATTGGGATCTGTCTTCAACCGGTAATGGGTAACCACCGCACATTCCTTGGCAAAGCCCTCGGCATGACCTTCCTCTTTTTCCAAAAAGGATTTGGGCACGAAGAGGGGAAAATAGGCATTCACATGTCCTGTTTCCTTGAACATTTTGTCCAGCACATCCTTAAAATAGGCATTCACATGTCCCGTATCCTTGAACATTTTGTCCAGCACATCCTTCATGTTTTCCCAAAGGGTATAACCGTAGGGTTTGATGACCATACAACCCCTTACGGCGGAATAATCGGCAAGTCCGCCTTTCAGAATTAAGTCATTGTACCATTGTGAATAATCCGTTGCCCTGGGCGTCAGTTCGTTGGCCATTTTGATCCGTCTTTTTTAACAATTGTGAATGCGCAAATGTAGTAACTTCGGGCTAATCTAAATTGAATCATCATGAAGCGCATGATCCTTGCAGTTACCTTGACAGCCATGCTGGCAAGCTGCAGTACGATGTACAAGAGCGGACAAACTCCAGATGACGTTTATTTCTCACCCTTGCGTGACAATGGCGGCTATGTGCAGATCGAAGAAAATGATGAATACAGACCTGATGAGGTTCCCATGACGGACCGTTACCTGCGGATGAAGACCTTTGGCAGTTCCCGTTGGAGATCCTTTGACGATGACTATGCCTATTGGAACAATCCCCATTGGAACAACAGGGCCTACTTTGATATCTATCCCAGTTACGGAAACATTGGCCTGGCCTCTCTTTATGGCAATCCCTTCGCTTACCGCAATGCAGGATTCTTCAATCCTTTTTCTCCTGTCTATTACGGTCAGCCCGTGATTGTGTACAATACCAAAGTACAGAACACAAGAAACAATGCGCCCAGGGTATACAGCCTGTCCAACTACAATTCAACCCGGGTGATGACTGACCCCAAAATGAACGGAGGTTCTTCCCGCAATACCTTCTTCAATTACAGCGGTGGCAATGCCCCCCGTGGAGGCTACAATCCCCGCAGCAACGGAGAGTCTTATGGAAGTCCCATTCGCCTCTTCAACGGCAGCTCCAACAGCTCTTCGAGCAGTTCCAGCTCCAGCAGCAGTAGCTCATCCTCTTCTTCCAGCAGCTCCTCCAGTGGTTCTGCACCGGTAAGATCATTTCCAAGAGGTGGCAACTAAGCCATTGCGCAAACAAGATCGGGTTCAATAAAATTTCAAGGATGAGGACAAGGATTTTGATGTTATCTATCTTCCTGGTGAACATTTCTTTTGCACAGGAAGCAACGGATGCTTTGCGGTTTGCACAAACGGGTCATGGCGGAACGGCAAGGGCACAGGCCATTGGAGGTGCGATCACCGCATTAGGAGGAGATCTTTCATCAGCGCTGGTCAACCCGGCTGGACTGGCCTTCTTCAAAACCTATGACCTGACACTGACACCCAACTTCTCCTTCGGCAAAAACAAAACCAACTATTTGGGTGCTGATGCCAAAGGCAAATTTTCCGGTCCCGATTTCAACATGGCCGGCATGATCCTTCCCAAATGGGGATCCAACAGCGGCTTTTGGGAAAACTTCAGCTATGCCATTGGCATGAACAAGTCTGTGAATTTCAACAATACGGTCCGCCTCAATGGCCTCAATACACAAAGCTCCTATTCCGAGAAATACCTGGAAGAACTGATCAACAACAATGTAACAGACCCCAACAATGCAGCGACTGGCTTTCCTTTCGGTTCCAGCCTTGCCTTCAATACTTATCTCATTGACACGGTCAAAGGATTGAACAATACCATCAAGGGATACAGGAGTTTGGCAACGCCGCAAACAGGTGTATCGCAGGATCTTTTGTTGAACAGCAAAGGGAATATCAACGACCTCTTTTTTTCAGCATCTGCCAATCACATGGACAGGCTTTATATCGGAGGCACATTGGTGTTCAGCAAATTGAGGTTTGAAAGAAATTCAACCTACAAGGAATCCGATGCCACGAAGGTTGCCAACAACTTCAACTATTTTCAGGTAGATGAATTCTTGTTGACCGAAGGAGTGGGCATCGGCTTAAGACTGGGAATCATTTACAAACCGGTTGAAAAACTTCGCCTGGGACTTTCCTTCCACAGTCCTACGCTATACAACATGGATGACCGCTACAACACCACCATCACCACCGATCTGGAAGGTTATCAAGGGAATGGCGTGCTGAAACAATCATCAGCAGATCTCAACAACGGAGAAGACGGACAATTTCAATATGACTTTGTAAATCCCATGCGCATCATGGGTGGTATCTCTTACGTCATCAATGAAGCAGAAGACATCCGCAAACAAAAGGGATTCATCAGTGCCGACATTGAATACATCAACTATGCAACTGCAAAATTCAGGGCACAAGGATCGCTGGGCAACAACAACAATGGCAGTGCCTATCTCCAAGACGTAAATGCTTCCATCAGCGAGCAATTCAAATCAGCCCTCAACTTTCGGGTAGGCGGAGAACTCAAATTCAAAACCATCATGACAAGACTGGGTTTCAACTGGATGGGAAATGCTTACGCTACTCCATCACTGAAGGCCAGCAGAATGAATCTGTCAGGTGGACTGGGCTACCGAAACAAAGGATATTTTGTAGACCTTACTTATGTTCACCAATTGGCCAAGGATGCTGCTTTTGCTTATCGACTGGACAATGGATTTTTTGAACCAGGCAATATCAAGAGAAGTGCCGGTTGTGTATTGCTGACGGTAGGCTTCAAGTTCTGACAGATCCCATTTTTTAGTAACTTGCTGCCATGGCCATTCTGAAATTCCGCGTTTATTTTGAAGAGGACGATACTGTCTATCGCGACATTGTGATTCGACACAGCCAGTCTTTTTTCGAATTGCATCGAGCCATACTTTCCGCTTACGAATTCGATAACATTCACCAAGCCTGTTTCTATCGCAGCAACGACAGTTGGCAACGTGGCCGTGCCATCAGCCTGGAAAAATATCCGGAAGTCGAGTACAAGGTTGAACCGTTGAACATGACGGAAACCACTATCGGTTCAGAGATCCGGGATACAGAACAGAAGTTCATTTATCAATACGACTTCAACAAGAACTGGACTTTTCAGATTCAGTTGATCAGTGTGTCAAAAGAAGAAAATCCAAAGACCGACTACCCTTCTGTGAGCAGGAAAGAAGGAATCGGCCCCAGTCAGTATGGCATCAAAAGCATCCTGGGCGATCGCTTTGCAGATGTGGAAGAGAAGTATGATCTCTCCTCATTGGATGACGGATTCTCTGATGAAGGAGAAGAAGAGGAAGGTGCCGACGACGAAACAGCGGAAGACAACAACGAAGCAGACGAGGCTTTTTAATCATGTCCCCCAAACATTGCATCATCATTGCCGGTCCCACTGCCGTGGGAAAAACAGCAGCTGCCATTGAAACCGCATTGGCATTGGGCACCGAGATAGTATCAGCGGATTCAAGACAATGTTATCGTGAAATGAAAATTGGTGTGGCAAGGCCTTCTGAGGAGGAATTGTCAACTGTCAAACACCATTTCATCGCCAATCATGCTGTGTCTGAAAATATTACGGCCGCCTCTTTTGCCAAAGAGGGTCGTGCTTGTTTGGCAGAAATTTTTTCGAGACATGACAATGCCATTGTTTGCGGTGGAACAGGATTGTACATCAAGGCATTGGTGGAGGGGCTGGACGAGATTCCAGAGATAGATGCACAATACAGAGAGAAAGTTTCTTTGCTGCATGCAGAGCAAGGTGTAGATGGATTGAGAGCGGCATTGTTGAAACTGGATCCTGATTTTGCCTTAACAGGTGATACCCAGAACCCTGCCCGCATGATGAGAGCACTGGAGGTTGTAATGGCAACAGGAGAGCCCATCCGGACCTTTCAAAAAGGCAGCGCGATGAACGATGAAGAAAGAGGATTTAGTGTCAGCTATCGCATCCTGGACCTTCCCAGAGAAGAATTGTACGATCGCATCAACAGCAGGGTTGATCAAATGGTCCGAGCAGGCCTTGAAGAGGAAGTGCGCGGATTGATGGCCTATCGAGACCGACCTTCCTTACAGACAGTAGGCTACCAGGAATTCTTTGATTTTTTTGATGGCAAATACAGCCGTGAAGAAGCGATCGAAAAGATCAAGCAGCATACCCGCAATTACGCGAAGCGGCAGATCACCTGGTTCAAGAAATTTCTTTAGTCTTTCAATCTGTGAATGGTGGAAATGAATTCCTGTTGAGATTTCAGAAGTCTTTCAACCCATGCCTGGTGGGAATAGGTTCCTGCGATCAAGATTGCAGTCCCAGCTTTTTTCCTTCCTCCATCATCAATGCAAAAGCCGCATCATAATTGTTCTCGATGATGCCATCAAGAATGGCTTCGCGTATGGCGGTTTTGATGACCCCCACTTCCCTGCAGGGATTCAAGTTAAAAGTTTGCATGATCAACTCACCGCTGATGGGCGGTTGCCAGTTGCGGATCTTGTCTTTCTCCTCTACTTCCTTCAACCGCTCTCTTACCATTTCAAAGTTGGCACGAAAACGCCTGACCTTGTTTTCATTCTTGGAAGTAATGTCTGCTTCGCAGAGTGTCATCAAATCATCAAGATCGTCACCGGCATCAAAGAGCAATCGCCTGATGGCAGAGTCGGTTATGTTTTCTTTGGTCAGGCTGATGGGACGAAGGTGCAGCTCTACCAGTTTTCTGACATACTTCAATTCCTCATGCAGCGGCAGCTTCCATTTGTTGAAGATCTTGGGTACCATCCTGCCCCCTACTACCTCATGACCGTGGAAGGTCCACCCCACCCCGTTTTCAAAGCGTTTGGTAGCCGGCTTGGCTATATCGTGCAGCAGGGCGGCCCATCGCAACCAAAGGTTTTGGGTGTTAACACAAATATTATCCAGCACCTGTAGGGTATGATAGAAATTGTCTTTGTGTCCTTTGCCATCGATATACTCTGCACCGGCAAGATCAACCAGTTGTGGGAAGATGATCTTCAGCAACCCTGATTTGTAGAGCAGGTCCAATCCAATGGATGGCTTGGGCGCCATCATGATCTTGTTGAATTCATCGGTAATCCTCTCCTGTGTGATGATGGAAATCCGATGGGATGTTTCTGCAATACCCAGGAAAGTATTGGTTTCAATCCTGAAGTTCAATTGTGTAGCAAAACGGATGGCCCTCAACATCCGCAGCGGATCATCGCTGAAGGTTTTGTCGGGAGACAAGGGTGTTCTGATGATCCCTTGCTCCAGATCATCCAAACCATGAAAAGGATCGATGATCAGGTGAGAAAGATCGGTGGATGCCGGATCAGATGAATCTCCTGATGCGGTATCCCATTCTGTGATCTCGATGGCCAATGCATTGATGGTGAAATCGCGGCGTTCCTGGTCGTCTTGGAGCGTGCCAGGTTCCACGGTTGGATTGCGGGAATCCCTTCGATAGCTCTCTTTGCGGGCACCTACAAATTCAACATCATAGCCATTACAATTAAAATGGGCGGTGCCGAATGTTTTGAACCAGGAAAGCTTGGGTTGGGGTTTGAAGGACTGAATCGATTCTTCTGCCAATGCAATCGCATCGCCCAGGCAAACGATGTCCATGTCTTTACATGGTCTACCCAACAGCCTGTCGCGCACAAAGCCGCCCACAATAAAGGTCCTGACCCCCAGTTTCCTGGCGGCCAATGACAGTTTGTGGATGATGGACTGTTCTTCTGCAGTCAGGTAAAATGGCATAAGGAGCTATCTATACAATATGATCAGATGGAAACATTGAAATCACGCAATGCGTCATTCAAACTGGTCTTCAGGTCTGTGCTGGCTTTGCGCTGACCGATGATCAGGGCACAACCCACCTGGTATTCTCCTGCCGGAAATTTCTTGGAATAAGAACCTGGAATCACGACAGAACGGGCCGGTACGCGTCCTTTGTATTCAACCGGTTCCGGTCCGCTTACATCGATGATCTTGGTGGATTTGGTGAGCACCACATTGGCGCCCAATACAGCTTCTTTTTCCACGATCACACCTTCTACCACGATACAGCGACTTCCCACAAAGCAGCCATCTTCGATGATCACCGGAGTGGCTTGCAGGGGTTCCAACACTCCTCCGATTCCCACACCCCCACTGAGGTGAACGCCTTTGCCGATCTGTGCACAGCTGCCAACGGTAGCCCAGGTATCCACCATGGTTCCTTCATCTACATAGGCACCAATGTTTACGTAAGATGGCAT
>RFVQ01000002.1 GCA_009922495.1 Chitinophagia bacterium | reverse complement strand
AAGGCAGCGGCCACATAGGTTTTACGGCCCTGTGGATCTTCTACTCCCAGTATCAGCATGTGTTCTGCCAGCCATCCTTCTTCTTTTGCCATGGCCGATGCAATGCGCAGGGCAAAGCATTTTTTTCCCAGCAATGCATTCCCACCATACCCTGATCCATACGAAACGATTGCCCTATCCTCGGGATAGTGAACGATGTATTTGGTTGCAGGATTACAGGGCCAGGAAACATCTTTTTGTCCGGGTTCCAGCGGCGCCCCCAAAGAGTGCAAACACTTGATGTATTCTGCTCCTTCATTGAGCAGCTCCAGCACCTTGGTGCCTACCCTGGTCATGATGTGCATGTTGACCACCACATAAGGGGAATCCGTAACCTGAACACCCAACTTGCTGATGGGAGATCCTATCGGTCCCATACAGAATGGGATAACATAGAGGGTCCTGCCTTTCATGGCCCCCTGCATCAAACCCTTCATTTTGGCTTTCATTTCCTTGGGATCAACCCAATTGTTGGTGGGACCAGCATCCTCCTTTCGCCTGCTGCAGATAAAGGTCTTGTCTTCTACCCTGGCAACATCACTTGGATCGGAATTACAGGCAAAACTATTGGGCCAACGATCGGGATTGAGGCGTTTAAAAGTTCCATTGGAAACAAGCAGTTCACAAAGTTCGTTGTACTCTTCCGTGGAGCCATCACACCACCTGATATCAGTAGGGGTGCAAACGGAAGCCATCTCATTCACAAACGAGATCAATTCAGCATTTTTTAGGAAAGCAGGTTGATTTGTTGTCATAGGTGTTTGATTAAATAGAAACGGAACAACAAAGTTACTGTTTTTGGACATTGAGCACTGACAAATCGGGTTGCAACAAGCAGCGTTTGTTTTGTTTTTTTGTTATCTTCAGCGGACAATCGACACCTGCCATATGAGTTCCTTTTTTCGCATTTCACAAGTGAGCAAAAAATATTACGTGGGCGGCATTTTGCTGATCTCCCTGATCATTGCAGGATGGCTTTTACAAAACAGAAATACTGCTTCAAACGAAATACCTGATGTGGTTGATTTCAACTTTCATGTCAGGCCGATTTTATCTGACAGGTGTTTCAAATGTCATGGCCCAGATGCCAATAAAAGAGAGGCCAACCTTAGACTGGATACTGAAGAAGGGGCTTTTGCCGCCTTGCAAGATGATCCTTCCCATCATGTTATTGTACCGGGTGATCCACTTTCCTCTGCACTTTATCTCCGCATCAGCTCAAAGGATACTGCTGAAGTCATGCCTCCTCCCTCCTCTAACCTGATGCTCACAAAGAATGAAATTCTCATCATCAAAAAATGGATTGCCCAAGGCGCCAAATACAAGAAACACTGGTCTTTCATTCCACCGGTAAAATCAGCCATTCCTGAAGTAGACGAAGAATTGCACCCCATAAATGAGATCGACCATTTTATCTTGGCAGAACAACAAAAAAAGGGATTGAAACAGAATCCCGAGGCATCCAAAGAAGCACTGCTCAAAAGGGTTTGCATGGACCTGACCGGTCTTCCGCCCACGATAGAAATGCAGGAAAGATTCATCAAAGACCCATCGCCCAATGCTTATGAAAAAATAGTAGACGAATTGCTGGCCAATAAGCATTACGGAGAAAAAATGGCCATACAATGGATGGACCTGGCAAGATATGCCGACAGCCATGGTTACCAGGATGATGGCTACAGAACCATGTGGCCCTGGCGAGATTGGGTGATTCATGCCTTCAACCAGAATTATTCATTTGCCAAATTCCTTACCTGGCAATTGGCAGGAGATCTGCTCCCCAATCCAAACAAAGAACAATTGTTGGCTACCGGCTTCAACAGAAACCACAAAATAACACAAGAAGGCGGCATCATTGACGAAGAATACAGAATCGAATATGTAACAGACCGCACCAATACCTTTGGCAAGGCTTTCATGGCCATTACGTTAGAATGTTCCAAATGCCATGACCACAAATACGACCCCATTTCTCAAAAGGATTATTACAGCATGTTTGCCTTCTTTGATAAAGTACCGGAAAAAGGACTGGTTGGCGACATCGGCCTTGCATCACCCGGGGATCCGCCAAACATGAAAATCAGCACAGCCGATATCCAGAACATGCTACACTTCATCAACAAAAAAGACACCAATGATGTGACAGTAATGATCATGAAAGACAGCGCAGACATTCGTCCAACCCGCGTCTTGAGAAGAGGCAATTATGATCAACCTACTGATACGGTGGAAATGAATACTCCTAAATCCATCATGCCCTTTGATCTCAAGAAATATGAGAAGAACAGACTGGGTCTGGCCAAATGGATGCTTTCAGCGGAAAACCCACTAACAGCAAGGGTTTTTGTCAATAGAATTTGGAATGAGTTTTTTGGCAAGGGATTGGTCAAAACCATTGGAGACATGGGCATGCAGGGAGAACTCCCCACCCATCCTGAATTGCTGGACTGGCTGGCAGTGGATTTCCGTGAAAATGGCTGGGACATCAAAAAACTGGTAAAAAAGATAGTGACCTCCGCCACATACAGGCAATCCGCACAACGAGACAGCAAAAAACTCGAATTGGATCCTGAAAACAAATACTACAGTTATTACCCAAGACTTCGATTAACGGCAGAATTGCAAAGGGATCTCTTGCTGAGTGCTTCCGGAATTTTAAATGAAGAAATCGGAGGCCCCAGTGTAAAGCCCTATCAACCCAAAGGGGTATGGGAATCCACCACCTCGGGAAGAGGTGAACTGGCCAGGTATGTGCAAGACAAGGGAGACAAATTGTACAGAAGAGGCCTATACAACTTTATCAAAAGAACAGCCCCTCCACCTGCCTTGCTGATCATGGATGCCAGCACCCGGGATCAATGTGAAGTAACAAGGTCGAGAACCAATACTCCCCTTCAGGCCTTGGTGCTCATGAACGATCCACAGCTATTGGAAGCTGCAAGGGTTCTGGCCCAGCGAACGATGAACATGAACCTTGGTGAAAACGAAATGCTGCAAAAAAGTTTTCAACGCATCCTTTGCAGAAAACCTTCCGATAAGGAAATGAAGATGCTCAGCGCATACTTTGCTGCGGAAAAGACAAAGTTCAAAAACAACCGGGAAAGAGCCCTCCAATTTTTGAAGGCAGGAGAATTTCAGCAAATTGAAACCAAAGATCCTGCTGCCACCGCTGCATTGATGCAGGTACACCAAATGCTTTTTAACCTTGACGAAACGACTGTAAAATAAAATCATGGACAACCAGGAAAAACAATTCAGGCTCAACGTTACCAGAAGACATTTTCTGACAAAGGCTGGATTAGGATTTGGCAGTGCCGCTTTGGGTTCTATGCTGTTCAAAGACCAACTCTTTGGCAGCTCCGAACAATCCAATCTCCCATTGGGTGTTGCACAGTTTGCCCCCAAAGCCAAAAGGATCATTTATCTTTTTCAAAATGGGGCGCCGTCTCAGTTGGAAACATTTGATTACAAACCACTGCTCAACAAAATGCATGGTGAAGAGTTGCCCGCATCCATTCGGATGGGTCAAAGACTTACCGGCATGACTGCGAATCAGGAAAAATTTCCTTTGGTTGGCTCTACCTTCAATTTTGCTCAACATGGACAATCAGGGGCTTGGGTTTCTGAATTGTTCCCCAACATGGCTTCAGTCGTAGATGATCTCTGCATCATCAAGACCATCCATACCGAAGCCATCAATCATGATCCGGCACTGACCTTCTTTCAAACAGGCGCACAACAGGGAAACAGACCCAGTATGGGCGCATGGATGAGTTATGGACTGGGAAGTGAAAATTCCAATCTCCCCTCCTACTGTGTTTTGCTTTCTCGTGGCAGGGGAAATGGACAGGGCGTCTATTCAAAACTATGGACCAACGGATTTTTGGATAGCCTGCACCAAGGAGTTGTTTTCAGCAGCGGCGAAGACCCTGTTCTATATCTAAACAATCCGAGCGGACAAGATAGAAAGAGCCGAAGGGATATGCTGGACCAACTGGCACAATTCAATGCAGAATCGTTTTCTCAATTTGGTGATCCAGAGATCAATGCGCGGATCCAGCAATACGAAATGTCCTATCGCATGCAAAGTGCGGTACCCGAGCTCACAGATCTAAGCAAAGAATCGGATAGCACCATCAAGTTGTACGGAGCTGACTGTCTGGTGCCTGGAACGTATGCAGCCAATTGCTTGCTGGCCAGGAAACTTTCAGAATCAGGCGTGCGCTTTGTTCAATTGTACCACCAAGGTTGGGACACCCATGGCAACTTAAAAAACGACATGCTCATGCAGGCAGAAGATGTAGACAGGGCATCGGCAGGTCTGATAAAAGACCTAAAACAAAGAGGGTTGCTGGATGAAACGCTTGTGATCTGGGGAGGTGAATTTGGCAGAACCAACTACTGTCAGGGAAAAATTGATGCTGTTAATTATGGACGTGACCACCATCCCAAATGCTTTAGTATTTGGATGGCCGGAGGCGGTATAAAGCCCGGGGTTGTCTATGGCGAAACCGATGAATTCGGATACAACATTGTGAAAGATCCCGTTAGCGTTCATGATTTTCACGCTACCGTACTGCACCTGATGGGCATCAATCATGAACAGTTAACCTATCGACATTTGGGCAGACGTTACAGGCTCACAGATATCGCAGGCGAACTGGTAAAAGGAATTATTGCATAAGTAGAACGCTACCCAACATGTCGAAACACCTATCCATTATTTCGAATAGTTTGATTGTCCTGCAGGTCTTCATGATCTTTCTTTGCTTTGTTGACCTTTCGGCTTTGCCACCCTTGATTGCCTATATCGGAAAATTGCATCCACTCTTGCTGCATTTACCCATTACCCTTTTGTTGCTGGCACTCCCATTGTATTTGATTCAAAACAAATACCCTGAAAACGATGTACTGAAAAATATTTTTAGCTTTTACCTTTCCTATACTGCGCTGGCAGCTACATTGGCAGCCTTGGGTGGACTCCTGCTGGCATCCGGCGAAGAATACAATGCCAATACTTTATTTTGGCACAAGTGGATGGGAGTCACAACGGCATTGATCGCTCACGGACTGATGTACCTCCAACAGGCCCGCTACAATAAAGTGATCTGGAATACCGCACTTTTTTCAGGCATTGTAACAATGGCCATTGGCAGTCATTTCGGTGGTTCGCTGACCCATGGAGAAGATTTTCTAAGCTTGGACTTACAGCAAGAAGAAGAAGTAAGCTTCCCCCCCCTGAGCAATAAAACAACCGTATACGATGCGGCCATTCATCCTGTCTTGCAGTCCAAATGCATCACTTGTCACAACAGTCAAAAGAAGAAAGGCGGGTTGGACCTCAGCAGCTTCGAGACTGGATTCAAAGGTGGAAAAACAGGTGCTGCCTGGGTTTCAGGAGACCCTGACAAGAGTATCCTGGTGGAAAGAATGATCCTCAACATGGATGATAAAAAACACATGCCTCCAAAAGGCAAGGCACAGCTTTCAGAACAGGAGATCATGTTGTTCACAGAATGGATCAAAGCCGGAGGTGACCAGAAGGCTACCGTACAAAGCATTCCGGATTCGATCCTGTTGAAAAATCTTGTCATGTCTGTCAGAGCGGCTTCCTCCACAGAAAAAAAGGCCAAAACATATGACTTCAAAGCGGCAGATGCCAAGACGATTCAATCGTTGAACAATCCATTCCGCAGGATATTGCCACTTGCCAATAATTCACCTGCCTTGAGCGTGAAGTTTTACCTGAAAGAACAATTCAGTGCCAATGCACTAAAAGAATGCCAGAGCATCCGCGAACAGGTCATTGAGATCAATCTATCAGGAATGCCAGCTGATGATAACATCATTCCCATCCTCAATGAATTTAAAAACCTGGAAAAGCTCAATCTCAACGGAACTGCCATTACAGGAAAAAATCTTTCTGCATTAAAAGCCAATAAAAAATTGGTGCAACTCTCTGTAGCAGGCACGCAGGTTGATAGCAAATCCCTTGCCTCTTTGTCTTCCCTTCCCTCTCTGAAACAGGTATACCTGTGGAACACAAAGGTTGGCCCGGAAGAAGCAGCCAAATTGAATACATCCTATGCAAGCATCAAGTGGGACATTGGATTCATTCCAGACAAAGCAGAAAGACTTAAACTGACTGCCCCTTATCCCGTAAATCGAGACAAGACCATTTTAGAACCGGGTGAAAAAATTGCGCTAAAGCATCCACTTCCTGGTGTCAAAATCAAATATACCCTTGATGGTACTGCTCCAGATTCAGTAAATGGAATATTCTATAGCACCCCCATTACTCCTGAAAAAGTCACCAGGGTTATTTCCATGTCTGTGGCAGATGGATGGCTGAATAGCGGTACAACCGACTATACATTTTTTGCCAAAGGAATTGCGCCTGATTCTGCAACCTTGCTAACCTTGCCAGAACCCAAATACAGAAAAATTGGTGCAGCGGGACTGATAGATTTAAGCAAAGGCGAGACTGGAAACCTTGGTTTGTACTGGCTGGGATTCAGGGAAAATCAGATGAAGGCGGGTTTTCATTTTTCAAATGCCCCCATGATAAAAGAAGTGATGCTAAGCATTGCTCAAAATACACAGTCCTATGTATTTCCACCAACCATGATCATCATCAAGGGTGGATCCAACAGTACGGATGCTAAAATCATTGGAACATTCAAGCCAACCCTGCCTGACAAACATCTTCCCAACGCTACACTTCCATTTTCGATAGCAGTCAAAGAAGGCAATTATAAATACATAGAGATTGAAGCAAAAAATATCCAGAAATTACCCAAATGGCACAATGGTAAGGGAGAAAAAGCTTGGGTATTTGTGGATGAGGTATTCTTTTATTAATACGGGTGAGGCTATTTGAATATTACTGTTCCAACTCCTTTCATCAGGTCCATCTCCAGCTGTTTCAGATGACGGTGCGTTTGCAGGAGTAACATCATGTCATCAGCCGTCTGTTCTTTTTCAAGATCAAGTTGATTTTCCAGAATCAGGCGCTTGACTTTTTTAAGTTTCAAATAGGTCATGCAAGACACTACCTCTTCCCGATAACGTTGGTCCCTGTCCAGAATGTCCCCCTTGAAGTATTTGTTCCAATTGGGACTGATCTGGTGCTTTTCTGTCAGCAAGGATACTGCCATCTGACAAATATTGGGATCAGCATGGTATAAAAAATTCTTTTCGGTGGGATTGCTTCCCTGGTGATACAAGCTTCGATAATCTTGTAGGATGCTGATCAATACCTTGTTGTCAAACAACTCTTCCAAGCCATCCCTGTCCACCTCTTCAAAAATAAACTCAGCCACCGTCTTTGTATCATCCCAAACCCTGGATCCAAATTCTATAAGGGAACGAATAACTGCCTGTTCATTGGACTCATCTTTAAAGAGCAAGTCGAGCCCGGCATCTTCCGGTATCTTTTCCTCAGTCCCTGCTACTGGAATTGCTTCGGCTTCTCTTTGTAATCTTTTCTCATCCTTTCCCAGTTTCTCCTGGGCTAATTTTTTCACCAACGCCGTCAACCCTTGCTCATCCACCTTTAGGATCTGTGCGCAACGTTTGATATAATCCTGCTGTCTGGTAAAATCTTCCGTACGGTTCAGGCGGGAAATGGATTCTGCAATTTGGTTCACAACAGCAGCCTTGCTATTGCTGTCATTGCCGGCATCCTTCAAGGCCACTTCCAGCTGAAAAAGAATAAAATCTTTTTTGTTTTGTTTTACAAAATCCCTGAAGGCATCCGCTCCTACTTTCTTTACATAACTGTCAGGATCTTCTTTGTCCGGGATCAATACCAGCTGAACATTGAGCCCTTCTTCAATCGCCAGGTCCAGTCCCCGCAATGCTGCTTTCACACCTGCAGCGTCTCCATCGTAAATGATGGTCAGGTTGTTGGTATATTTTTTGATCAACCGAAGCTGGTCGATGGTAAGAGAGGTTCCTCCAGATGCCACCACATTCTCAATGCCTGCCTGGTGCATGGCAGTAACATCCGTATAGCCTTCCACCAAAAAACATTCATCCAGTCGGTCTATGGTCTGTCTCGCAAAATAGGACCCATACAGGATTCTGCTCTTTACATAGAGCTCATTTTCCGGAGTATTGATGTATTTGGGAGCACGATCGCTGGATCCAATGATCCTGGCGCCAAAACCGATGATCTTGCCACTCTGGTTGTGGATAGGAAAAATGATCCGCCCCCTGTAATTGTCAACCAGCTCTCCATCTCTTTCTACACAGAGACCACTCCTCTTCAGCAAATCAGGACTATACTGGTTCTTCAGGGCTTCCTTTGCAAAGGCATCTCTTTGGGCCGGACAATATCCCAGTTGAAATTTATGGATGGTCGCATCATCAAAGCCTCTTTCCTTAAGATAAGTAAGTGCAATGTTTTGTCCCTCTTCTGACTCTTTCAACTGTGCTGAGAAATACTTGCTGGCAAACTGGTTCAAGATATGCAAACTATCTGCCAGTTGCTGTTGTTCTCGGTATTCAGGACTGGTTTCTGTCTCTTCAATTTCTACGTTGTAGCGTTGTGCCAACCATCGCAAAGCCTCCACATAGCTGTACTTCTCATGGTCCATGACAAAACCAATCGCATTCCCGCTCTTGCCACATCCGAAACACTTGTAGATCTCCTTGGAGGGAGAAACCGTGAACGAAGGTGTTTTCTCATGATGAAAGGGGCAGTTACCGATGAAATTGGTACCCCTTCTTTTGAGTTTGACAAAGCTCCCTACGATATCAATGATATCGATACGGTTCTGGATTTCTTGTATGGTTTGTTGCGTTATCAAAGCAGGTTCCGGTGTCCCCGGTCTGTAAAAATAATTGATTTCAATGAACCTTAGGCAGGATCTACATTGACCTGAACATGAACTGACTTATAGGTCGATTCATTTTGCATCATGGCCATGACCTGTTGTATATGGGTTCTGGCCATGGTATTCTTCGATCCATCACGGGGCAACTTCAGGAGGATCTCGTAGATATAGCGGTTCCGGATACGGTTGACGACGGGTTCAGCGGGACCGATCAGGTAATCCCCAAAAACGGGCAGCATCCTGGCGGCAAAAAATTCAGCAGCCTGCAGGGCCTTTTGTTTGTCGGCATGGCGAAAGAAAAATTGAATCAAGCGGGTATATGGCGGATAATGAAAGATTTTTCTGGAGGCAATTTCCTGCTCATAAAAGGCTTTGTAATCATGTTCCATCACCTGCTTGATCACAGGATGTTGGGGCTGTGTGGTTTGGATGATCACCTTTCCCTGAGATCCGCGCCGCCCTGCCCTGCCACTGACCTGCTCCATCAATTGAAAAGCCCTTTCATTGACACGAAAATCAGTGAAGGAAAGCAATCCGTCCGCATCGAGTATACCGACCAATGCTACATGTTCAAAATCCAACCCCTTTACCACCATTTGAGTACCCACGAGGATGTCCATTCTTTTCATTTCAAAATTCCGGATCATCTCATCGTGCGCATGCTTTCCCTTGACCGTATCAATGTCCATTCTCGCCACATGCTGATCCGGGAACAACTGGATCAATTCTTCTTCCACCTTCTCTGTTCCGAAATTTCTTTCGATCCAGTTCGCGCTGCCGCAGGCAGCGCAGGTGGTAACAACCGGATAGGAGGCGCCGCAGTAATGACATTGCAGACGATGGTGCAACTTATGGTAGGTAAGGGTTACATCACAATTTTCACAATGCGGGATGAAACCACAAGTGGCACAAATTTTATAAGGTGCATATCCTCTTCGGTTTTGAAAAAGAATGACCTGCTTACCTGCCTTCAAGACCTCCTCCATGGCTTCCTTCAAACCCTGGCTGATGACATGCTTGACAATCCTGTTGTCAACCATTGATCTTGTATCAGCTGTTTCAATGGTAGGCAATTGCACTCCGCCATAGCGTTCAAACATCTCTACGAGACCATACTTTCCAGAAACCGCCTGGGCATAGGTTTCCAGACTGGGTGTGGCACTTCCGAGCACCACCTTTGCCTGGGCAATGCGGGCATAATAGAGTGCGGCGTCCCTTGCATGGTATCGGGGAGCCGGATCCTGTTGCTTGAAGGAAGCATCCTGTTCTTCATCTACAATGATCAGCGAGAGATCCGCGAATGGAAGGAAGAGGGCTGATCTGGCACCCAGCACCACCTTTATCTCTCCTTTCTTCACTTTGTTCCAAAGCTCAACCCTTTCATTGGGATTGAATCGGGAATGATAAATGGCAATGTATCCACCAAAATGAGCCTGCAGCCTCCTGATGATCTGGGCCGTCAGGGCAATCTCGGGTAACAAGTAGAGCACCTGCCTGCCTTGCAGGACCTGTTCCTCAATGAGCTTTATGTATACTTGTGTCTTCCCACTGGAGGTAACACCATGGAGCAAGGATGTGCCCTTGTCATCTAACTGTGTCCTGAGGGTTTCCAATGCCTGGGATTGGACTGCTGAAAGCTCAAAATCAATGTTGACTTCTTTGGCTTGAAACGACAAGCGATCCACCGATTGCTTTGTTGCCACCAAGATATTTTTCTCGATCAAACTTTTTAGTTGTGCAGAGGTGGCTCCAGATTTTTTTAGGAGCTCAGCTTGTTTCACTTCGCCTTCGGTCTTTTGCAGGTGCAAAAAAGCCAGCAGCAATTCCATCTGCTTGGCAGCCCGGTTGTTCCAGTTGTTCAGCAGATCAGCCAAGGCTGACTCTTGGTGATAATTGACATGCAGCTGAATGAAATTTTCCTTTTTGGGAGTATACTTTTCTTTCAGGCTCTCCCAGGCCATGCAAACTTTTTTATCCAACAAGCGCTTCACAACCGGGTAAACATGATGAAGATCCAGTATCCCCTGAACCTCCTCCATTTTGAGTTCCTTTTTGATCAGGAGCCCCTCGGCCACCAGGTATTCCTGTTCATCCAAATCGGAAAAATCTTCCCCATATTCTTCATTCAACACGAGGATGGTCTCGCTGCTGAGTTTGAGCTGGGTGGGCAATGCGGCTGACATGACCTCCCCTTCACTGCACATGTAGTAGTTGGCCATCCAGTTCCAAAACTGCAATTGAAGCGGATAAACAACCGGCTCAGGATCCAGCACTTGGATGATGGGCTTGGGCTCAAAACCCTTGGGGGCCTGATCTGAAAGGGATTTGATGATGCCGGAATACCTTTTTTGCCGACCGAACACCACTTCTACCCTTACCCCCGGCATAACAGCTGTCTTCAATTCCTCCGGTATCGAATAGGTATAGGTTTTGGGAATGGCTAATGGTATGATGATCTCGGCGTACAAAGGAATGTTATCGGGGTGGATGAAAATAATTGGGATTGATCCAGGAAGCCCTGTATTCAATAAGTTTATCTGACATGTGCTTGATGGCAAGTTCTTTCAAGGCCTTGTGATCAGCGCCTGGATGTTGGGCGGGATCTATCGGCGCCAGGTATACAGCCCTTGCGCGTCCGGGAGTGAGTGTAAAAACATTGCGATAATGCAACCGGTCAAAGGTATCCAACAAGAGGATGGGTTGAATGGGCTTACCTGTTTCTACGGCCAATTTGAAAGCACCATCGTAGAACTGTGCAAGCGGACCGTCAGCCATGTTGAAAGTACCCTCAGGAAAAACCATGATGGAAATCCCTTTGGCCAGCATCTTGCGCAGATCAGCAAGGCTTCTTGCCCTGTCTTCTGCACTGGAGCGGTTCACGGTTACCACACAAAAGCGATACAAAAATCCAAAGATGGGAACCTTGAGAAGCTCAAATTTTCCTATCGCGCGAAAATCATGCTTCAGTGTTAGAATGATGTCGACCGCATCCAGATAAGAGATATGGTTGGCGATGAAAATATATTGTCCATTCGGGTCGGGAGTCGACTCATAATGATTGCTGTGCCTGATCCCCAGCATCCAATACCATAGCCTTCCCAGGAAACGATACAGATCAAACATGATATTGCCTCCTTTGATTCTTCCCAAGGGCAAACAGAGGATCAAACAGGGAAAAAGAACCCCCACTATCACCACTATAAACAGGGCAAAAGCATACAGGCTGTAAAGAATTTGTATGAGTCGAAGGAGTGGTTTGAAAATGGCCATCGCAACACCAAATATACGGCAAACAAGGGTAAAGACTAGTTTGATTATCTTTGCAAACCCATGCCAGAAAATAGATCCATAGCGCTTCATACCCTGGGCTGCAAGCTTAACTTTTCAGAGACTTCCACACTGGGAAGAATGCTGGAAAAAGATGGTTTTGTCCGCAAGGAATTTGATGAGCCTGCCGATGTATACGTGATCAATACCTGTTCGGTTACGGAAAATGCCGACAAGGAATGCAGGCAACTGGTCAGAAGGATCCAAAAACAAAATGCCGAAGCGTTGGTGGTGATCACCGGTTGTTACGCGCAATTAAAACCGGAAGAGATAGCTGCCATTCCAGGGGTAGACCTGGTATTGGGTGCCGCAGAAAAATTCAACCTGGGAGAACATTTGCGCGGACTGACCAAGGGAGATCCTACCAAGATCTGCAGCTGCGATATTGAGGAAGTGCATGATTTCAATGCCTCTTTTTCCGTGACCGACAGAACAAGAACTTTTCTGAAAGTTCAGGATGGCTGTGACTATAGCTGTTCATTTTGTACCATACCCATGGCCAGGGGCAAGAGCCGAAGCAATACGATTGACAATGTCATTCGCCAGGCAGAAGAGATTGGAAAACAGGGTGTGAAGGAGATTGTCTTGACCGGCGTCAATCTTGGCGATTTTGGCATCATCGATGGTGAGCGCAGCACTGATTTTCTCAGCCTTTGCAAAGAACTCGATAAGCTCCCAGCCATCAGTCGCTATCGGATTTCCTCCATCGAGCCCAATCTTTTGAACGCAGAGATTATTGAGTTGGTTGCCAACAGCCAAAAATTCATGCCCCATTTTCATATACCCTTGCAAAGCGGTTCAAATACCATACTGGGACTTATGAGAAGAAGGTACAAGAGGGAATTGTATTCCGAAAGAATTGAATTGATCAAATCCCTGATGCCGGATTGTGCCATAGGCGTCGATGTGATCGTTGGATTCCCTGCAGAAGGAGAAAAGGAATTTCAGGAAACCTTCGACTTCCTGCATGCACTGGATGTTTCTTACCTACATGTCTTCACTTACTCGGAACGCGATCATACAAAAGCATTGGAGATCAAACCTGTTGTTCCGGTTCATATCAGAAATGAAAGGAATAAAATACTGCGCAACCTTTCCTATCAAAAGGCACAGTATTTCCGAGCTTCACAAGTGGGACAAACAAGAAAGGTATTGTTCGAGCAGGAGAACCGCAATGGCATGATAGAGGGATATACCGATAACTATATCCGTATCTCTACTCCTTTCAGGGAAGAATGGGTCAACCAGGAAATCGAATGGGAGATCAGAAACTGATTTTATTTCCGGTAATCCAAAGGTGCTTTTCTATCTCCTGCCAGTGATTTGTATTGAAAACTTTCCCCTCCCCTTGCTTTCTTTAATTCAGCAGAGGCTATGGGTAAAATGCCAGGATGCTGAAAGATATCTGCAGCTGACAAAGCAATGGTCTTGGCAGCTACCATCATTCCCTTGAACCCTATGCTCATGCCGTCACACGCAACCGCCTGCCAACTGTGTGCAGGAATTCCCGGTACCCAGGTAGCCGTAGATAGTCCCGCTGTGGGCACCACCCAACTCACATCGCCCACATCAGTAGAAGCCGATGTAAGTCCATTCAATGCATAGGGCTTTACTTCTGCAGCACTGCCAACAGATGGCAATCCGGTTGCACTTACTGTTTTTCTGATGGCTTCTGCGAAAGATGTTTCTTCAGCAGTATAAGATACCCCTCCGACTTTTTCAAGATTTTTCTGTACCAGCTTTGCCAATGTTTCATTGGGCAAAACATTGTAAAGTCCCGTCATGACCTCATGGCTGACCGATGTTCCAGTACCCATGGCGGCTGCATCAGCCGTCTTGTTCAAACGATCCCAAATGTCATTGAGGCCTGCAACGGTTGGATGACGAATGGTATACTCCACTTCCGCAAAATCAGGTACGATGTTGGAGGTAAGGCCCCCTTTTTTGATCACATAATGTATCCTTGTTTCCTGTGATACATGCTCACGCATAAGGTTTACCATGAAGTTCATGGCTTCCACGCCATCTAATGCGGAGCGTCCTTTCTCAGGAGCTGCTGCAGCATGGGCTGCCTGTCCCTTGAAACGAAACAAAGCCACTTTATACGCCAATGAGGAAGAGGGACTCGCACTGTTGTTATCACCGGGATGCCAGTGCAGAACAGCATCCACATCATCAAAAACCCCGGCTCTCACCAAATAGGTTTTGCCACCACCGGCACCTTCTTCTGCAGGTGTACCATAGAGTCTAATGGTTCCCTTGATATTATTGGCCGCCATCCAGTTTTTGGTAGCAATGGCCGCAGCAATAGATCCTGTGCCAAAAAGATTGTGTCCACATCCATGGCCATATCCTCCTTCTTCCAACGGCTTTCGATCAGGGGTGGGTTGCTGGGAAAGGCCCGGTAATGCATCCATCTCTGCCAGGATGCCAATGACGGGTTTGCCTGATCCAAAGCTTGCCACAAAGGCTGTTGGAATATCGGCTATCCCCCTTTCTATCTTGAACCCCGCTTTGGCGAGCTCATCTTGCATGAGTGCAGTTGTCTTGTCTTCCAGGTAGCCCGGTTCTGCCCATTTCCAAATGGTTGCTGCCATCTGTTCATAATGGTTTCTCTGTTGATCAAGCTGCTGAAGGATGGCAGCTGCATGCTGCTGTGCCTTTGCACTTGCGGTGATGATGATGAGTGATGCGAGCAAAAGCCTTTTCATGGACGATGATTTCATCCAAATTACGAAAAGGATTCTGGAAACTGATCAAGATGTTTTGTCAATGCAAGCGCATTCCGATCATGAAAGATTGCGAAGGCTTTCCTGCAAGAGCTTGATCTTTTCTTGTGCATCGGACTGTTTCTTCCTTTCCAGTTCAACAACTTCTGGTTTGGCATTTTGAACAAACCTTTCATTGCTCAATTTCTTTTCCACAGATTCAAGGAAACCGATATAATACTTCAGTTCATTCTCCAGTTCTGCCTTTTGAGCAGTGGTATCCAATTCCTTGTCTGCTTTGACATAGAACCTATCTCCTCCAATGACCAACTGAATAGTATCTGCAACCGGTGAATCAACCATTTGCAGTGAGGCAGCATTCACTTGTTTACAGAGCAGATCCGTGATGGAGGTCCAGTTCTCAGCAGCTTTGGTAGTACAATAAAGTGTAACTACATCCTTGTTCTTGATCTGTGCCTTTACCCTTGCATCACGGATGGCAGTAATGGCAGTTTTCAGGAGATCAGACTGTTTCAATATCTGGGCATCAGCATTGGAGACCATTATCGAAGTTTCAATCTGCTTCACACAAAGATCTACTGATTGATCCCTGAGTGCATGGTAGATCTCTTCGGTTACAAATGGCATGAACGGATGCAGTCTTTCCAGCAATCTTTCAAAATGGGTGATTGCTTTTTCCAAGTGTGCGGCATCCATGGGCTTTTCAAAACCGGGCTTGATCCATTCAAGGTACCAACTGCAGAAATCATCCCATATCAGTGTATACAGGGTCTTCAGGGCTTCGCTGAGTTTGAATTGGCCCATCAGTTGATCAACTTCTGAGAATACTTGTCGGGAGCGGGCTTCAAACCATTGGTGTGGCCAATCAGAAGCCAATGAGATTTCATCTGCGCTCAAATTCTCCTTGGCTCTCGACTTCCACAATTGAACAAGTTTAAGGGCATTCCAGATCTTGTTGATGAAATTCCTACCCTGCTCATTGGAGGCTTTGTCCCACAGAAGATCGTTACCTGCGGGGGATGCAATCAAAATGCCGAAACGAACAGCATCCGCACCAATCTCATCGATCATCTCCAAGAGGTCGGGAGAGTTGCCCAACTGCTTGCTCATTTTTCTGCCCAGGTTGTCCCTCACTATTCCTGTGAAATAGACATCCTGGAAGGGCTTCTTGCCCATGTATTCGTAACCAGACATGATCATTCTGGCAACCCAGAAGAATATAATCTCCGGAGCGGTGACCAATGTATTGGTTGGATAATAATAATTCACATCCCTGTTGCCGGGGTTTGATATTCCTTTGAACACTTCAAAAGGCCATAACCAGGAGGAGAACCAGGTATCCAAACAATCTTCGTCTTGTTTCAGCAATGGGTCCGCTATCCCAAAGGCAGCGGTGAATTTTTGCTTGGCTTCGTTTTCATCCAACGCCACAACGAACCTACCCTCTTGATCATACCAGGCCGGAATGCGATGTCCCCACCATAGCTGGCGTGAAATACACCAGTCTTTGATGTTCTCCATCCAATGCCGGTATAGATTCTTGAACTTTGCAGGATGAAAATTGATCTCGCCTTCCTGAACTGCCGCTAAGGCAGGGG
This sequence comes from Chitinophagia bacterium, assembly GCA_009922495.1. GTDB lineage: Bacteria > Bacteroidota > Bacteroidia > Chitinophagales > Chitinophagaceae > Pollutibacter. The sequence continues at coordinate 24,011 of RFVQ01000002.1, read as the reverse complement.
CAGAAATCTTTTTCATGTCGACCCACCATTGTAAAGACAACCTGGGTTCCACCACTACATCGGTTCTTTCTGAGAAGCCCACCTGATGGGTATATTCCTCTATTTTAACCACATGTCCTGCTGCTTTCAGCTCTTCGACCATATCTTTCCTGGCTTCGAATCGGTCCTTGCCAACATGTAAAACAGCTTCGCTGCTGAGTGTTCCATCTTCGTTGAGTATCTCAAAAACTTCCAGTCCGTGCTTGATGCCGATCTGGTTATCGTTCATGTCGTGTGCTGGCGTTATTTTGAGCGCACCTGAACCAAAATCCGTGGCTACATAATCATCTCCGATGATGGGAATTTTTCTATGAATGAGGGGAACCAAAGCATAGGAGCCAATCAGGTGCTTGAATCTTTCATCATTGGGATTGACAGCAATGGCAGCGTCACCCAAGATGGTTTCAGGACGAACAGTTGCAATGGTAATGGATGATTCATCCAACGACAATGAATCGCCGTTCGCATCTACCAAAGCATAGCGCAGAAAATAGAGTTTTCCCTGTACTTCTTTGAAGATCACTTCCTCATCGCTCAGGGCCGTCTTTGCCTTGGGATCCCAGTTGATCATTCTTTTCCCACGATAGATATATCCTTTGTTATAAAGGTCATTGAAGACATGGATAACTGAACGGTAGTAGTCAGGATCCATGGTGAAACTGGTGCGACTCCAGTCGAGAGAGCATCCCAATTTTCTGAGCTGCTGCAGAATGATGCCTCCATATTTCTCCTTCCATTCCCATGCATATTGGAGAAATTCATCTCTCGAAAGACTTGCTTTCTGGATTCCTCTTTCTCGAAGCATCTGCACAACCTTTGCTTCGGTTGCAATGGAAGCGTGATCAGTACCGGGAACCCAACAGGCGTTTTTACCTGTCATCCTGGCCCTTCGGATCAAAATATCCTGAATGGTATTGTTCAGGCAATGTCCCATGTGCAGGATACCTGTTACATTGGGCGGGGGTATGGTGATGGTATAGGGCTCTCTGTCATCGGGGGTGCTTTCGAAATATTTCTGATCCAGCCAATGCTGGTACCAATGTTGCTCTGCCGCTCTGAAATCAAAATTCTTGGGGCTTTCCATGAAATACTACCTTTTTTGGTCTACAAAGGTAGCGAGAAAGGATCACCAAACAAGATAAGTGATCAAAGCAATCAAGCCATAAACAGCAAGAACCACCAATGCAATCTTGACTGTTTGCGGCAGCTGAAAGGAGTTTAGATTTTTCATGAAATCAGTTTTCATGTTCGAATAGGTTACAATTGGAATACACAAGGGCAGCGGCCCAATCCATCCAGGATGATTATTTCATGAACCAAACATAATCCTAGCATTTCGTAAAAATCATGGGGAATGATTTGGCTGTTGCATGAGAAATGATGGAGGCATTGCTGACATGAGTCATTGACTTATGCAAATCGCTAGGTGAATTTTGAATCATTGCAAAAAACTGAAAAACAAATACTTACATGAAAAAATCAATCAACAACACGCGGTATGGTTTGTGGATGGACAGCAGACATGCCAAAATCCTTAAAATCCAGGGGGATGGGACAGTATCGTTCAAGGAAATGGAAGCCAGCAACCAGAAAAGAGAACGTTTTGCCGGAGAAAGCACCAATAAAACCGGTATGTTGGGAAGCACCCTTAGCCCGGAGAAAAGAATGCAGGCCCGAGAAAACAATCACCTGAATAAATTCATCAAAGCCATTGTTGCTGAATTGGATCATGCCAATGCTATTCTGATTTTGGGTTCCGGTGATGCCCGGTTTGAATTACAGAATGCCATCCACAAAAGCAAAACACTGAATGGGGTTTGGATAGAAAACCGGGCAAGCAGCAAATTATCAAGAAGGGAATTGGAAATGGAAACCGAAAAACACTACAACCTTTCCCTTCAATAGTCAATTCTTGCTGACACTGTTGCAGGGGCCCGAATATCGTTTTACTTTTGGGTAAAAGTTAGGGGCGATGTATGCAGTAGTAGACATAGAAACCACCGGCGGGAATGCCTCACAGGGAAGCATCACTGAAATTGCGATTCTGATCACCGACGGGAAACAAATTTTAGACAGGTATAACTCTCTGGTTAATCCCATGAGACCGATACCCCTGTTCATCGAAAAACTAACCGGCATCAATGATGAGATGGTCAAAACTGCACCTGTATTTGGTGACTTGGCCAATGAAATTCACAGCATGCTCCAGGACAAAATATTTGTTGCCCACAATGTAAACTTTGATTACTCCTTTATTTCGCATCAGCTTTCACAACATGGTTTTAAAATCAACAACAAAAAACTGTGCACAGTAAGATTGAGTAGAAAAATATTTGAAGACCTTCCCAGCTATAGCCTCGGCAATCTTTGTCGCTCTCTCAACATAGGCATCAAGGAAAGGCACAGGGCCATGGGCGATGCAGAAGCCACGACCCACCTGTTTCACAAGCTGCTGGAAAACGACACCCAGCAGCATGTTGAAAGCATGTTAAAGAAAGGGAGCAAAGACAGCTACTTACCCATGTACCTGTCAGAAAAGGACTTGCTGGAGATGCCTGACACACCCGGTATCTATTACTTCCACGACACCAAAGGAAAGGTTATCTATGTTGGAAAAGCCAAACGACTTAAAAAGCGTGTTACCAGTCATTTCTCCAACAACAGCGTGAGCAAAAAAAAGCAGGAACTCATGCGGATGGTCAAGAAAATAAGTTACAAGGAATGTGGCAATGAATTGATGATGACCGTAATGGAAAGTATTGAGATCAAAAGGATCTGGCCCCTGTTCAACCGTTCCCAAAAAAAATTCGAAAACAAGTTTGGCATCTGCAGTTATGTCGATCAAAAAGGCATCCTGCGATTGGGTATCGTAAAGAAAAAAAAATACATACAGACCCATACCACTTTCCCAATGCAAGTCGATGGCATGCGCTTGTTAAACAGACTGGCAAGGGAACATGGTCTTTGTCCCAAAATGTGTTTCCTCCAATTGGAAACCGTAGACTGTTTGGGAATTGAAGAAGATTTTTGCAGTGGCATTTGCAATCATGCAGAAGATATCAGCAGTTACAATACAAAAGTGCAAAATGCCCTTGAAGAGCTGCGTTCGTCCAAGCCAACAGTTGCTGTTTACGGTCCGGGAAGAAAGAAGGATGAATTGTCCTGCATCCTCCTCAACAGGAAAGATGAACTTCATACAGGCTTTGTTCCTGCTCATGCCATGAAAATGCCCTTGAAAAAACTAATGAAATACCTGGAACCTGCAGCATTGAACGAATTCATTCGATCCTCCGTCATCAGTCAAATAGATGAAAATCCGGAGTGGGTGGTTCATTATGAATAAAGGCCAACCTTTACTTCAACTCCTCCACCGTTGCCCCTATTCCCCTGTCGACTATCGCTTCGCACATGGTCTTGAGCTCTTCGAAGGAACCTTTCTTGACGTCGCATTTGCCCTTGAAATGAACAATCATGGCACACTGCTCTGCCTGTTCGGGCTCGTGTTTGCAGACTTCTATCAGTGTTTTGATGACCCAGTCGAAGGTATTGATATCATCGTTCCAGACGATGAGCACATATCCGGTGCTGTCCAGCACCTCCACCTCATGTTCTTCGAGATAAATAGGGTTTTCCTGAGGCATTTGGGTCTGAGATTTGAGGGTGGAACATACTGGGCTCGAACCAGTGACCCCTACTCTGTCAAAGTAGTGCTCTAAACCAACTGAGCTAATGTTCCGGTTGGGCGACAAAGTTAGCTAAAAGCTGTAGATAAACTTTGGCCATTTTATTTTTTTAATTCGCCTGTTCAGCTTATTTTCCGTGACCTCAAAACTGCCATCATGAGAAAAAAAATCAACCTGTTTGTTTGGGTTACTGCATCATGCCTTTTGGTTGCCCTTGCCTTTTCATTTTCAACAAATATTCAAGAAGCATTTTTCGACTCTCCTGACCCTAAGGTTGCCAAGTTGAAACTTCCACAAGGTTTCAAAGCAGAACGTCTGTATGGGCCATCAGAGCACCAAGAAGGATCATGGGTTTCCATGACATTTGATGACAAAGGAAGGATCATCGCATCCGATCAGTATGGATTCCTTTATCGCATCAAAGTACCTGCGATTGGTGATACGGTTACCAAAACAACTGTAGAGAAACTTGAGGTATTACAAGATACCATGTTTCTCAACAACACCACTCCCAACAAAGTTTCCATGGGGTATGCACAAGGCTTGTTGTATGCCTTCAACAGTCTTTATGTAATGGTCAATCACAATGGTGACAATAAATTGAAAAGAACAAGCGGACTCTATCGTTTGCAGGATACTGATGGCGATGACCAATTTGATAAGATCAGTTTGCTCAAAGTACTCGAAGGATCCGGTGAACATGGCCCTCACAGTGTGGTGCTGTCACCCGACAAACAATCCATCCATGTGGTGGCGGGTAATTTTACCAAGATCCCGAAAATGGATGCCTACCGGAACATTCCAGATGGCAAACTGGATAACCTCTTCCCCCTCATCAAAGATCCCAATGGTCACGACAATACTGTTGAATCCCATGGTGGATGGGTGGCAAAGGTGGACCCAACTGGCAGCAAGTGGGAACTCATTGCTTCCGGCTTCCGCAATCCTTTTGATATTGCCTTCAACAATGTTGGCGAAATGTTCACCTATGATTCTGACATGGAATGGGACTTCGGCACACCCTGGTACCGACCCACAAGGATCCTGCAAGTGACCAGTGGTGGTGAATATGGATGGAGACCCGGAACACTGAAATGGAATGCCAACTATGCAGACAATCTTCCTGCAGCAGTGAATGTGGGACAAGGCTCTCCTACAAATTTCATGTATGGAGGGAATGCCCGCTTCCCAGAAAAATACCGCAATGCGTTTTTTGCATTTGACTGGAGCTTCGGCATCATCTACGCTGTTTATCCAAAACTGAACGGTGCATCCTATACTGCAACAGGTGAAGAATTTGTTTCAGGCTCCCCATTGCCCCTCACCGATGGTACAATAGGTCCTGATGGCGCCATGTATTTTCTTACCGGTGGCCGCAGACTTGAATCTGATCTGTACAGGGTTTATTATGTTGGCAATGAGAGCAAGGATGCAAAACCAATTGCAGCAGAGTTGAGCGAAGCACAAAAGACCAGAAGAAAACTTGAAGCCCTTCACGGTGTTGCCAAACCTGGTGCAGTAAATGAAGCATGGCCCTACCTAAAGGACAAAGACCGGTTCATCCGTTATGCCGCCCGCATTGCCATAGAGGCTCAACCATTGTCTGAATGGAAGGAAAAAACATTGAATGAAAAAGACCCCATCATCCTTACCCATGCTGCCATTGGATTGGCCAGAAGAGGAGATGTCTCTGTCAAGAAGCCATTGCTGGATGCCCTCACCAAGGTGAATATCACTCCTTTGACAGAATCACAAAGGCTTGATCTGATCCGTGCCATCGAACTGGTTTTTGCCAGATTGGGTGCACCGGATGCAGGAGAAAAAGAAGCGGTAGCCAAACTGCTCAATCCCATTTATCCAGCCACCACCAATGACCTGAACAAGGAATTGAGCAAGATATTGGTATATGTTGATGCCCCTGGTGCTGTAGACAAAACAATGGCTTTGCTTACCGTTGCCAAAGACGATGCCAACGGACAAAAAACATTGTCTGAATCATCCGACCTAATCCTCCGCAATCCTCAATATGGAATGGACATAGCCGGCATGCTTTCCAAAATGCCTCCCCTCACCCAGACATGGTATGCCAACGTGTTGAGTCAGGCGAAAAATGGATGGACAAACGAGTCCAGGAACAAATATTTCCAATGGTACTACAATGCGTTTGGATACAAAGGCGGTGTATGTTATGTTGGCTTTATTGACAAGGCACGTAAAAATGCGCTGGAAAACGTACCAAAGGAAAGCTTTGCCAACTTCAACAAGCTATCGGGAGATTCGCTGGTAACCCTTGCAAGAAAAGGGTTGGACATTGGACCCATTCGTCCCAAAGGACCCGGCAGGAACTGGAAAGTGGAAGAAGCATTGGCCATTGTTGACAGTGGAAACGGAACCAGAAACTTTGAGCAAGGCAAGGCCATGTTCGCTGCCTCGCTCTGTCGTACCTGTCACCAGGTCAAAGGAGAAGGAGGCATAGCCGGTCCTGATCTTACACAACTGGGTACAAGATTTTCGAACAAAGACATGCTGGAAGCCATCATCGCCCCCAGCAAAACCATTTCTGATCAATATGGATCAACAGTATTCTTCCTGAAAACCGGAGGGTCAGTATTGGGAAGATTGATCCGCCAGGACAATGAAAAATACTATATCTCTCAAAATCCGTTTGACACCCAAACCATCAAGGTGATCTTGAAAAAGAATGTGGTAAGAACAAGGGTTTCCGAGATCTCTCCCATGCTTCCCGGCATGATCAATGGCTTGAATCCTGATGAATTGAAAGACCTGATGGCTTTTCTGAAATCCGGCGGCAACCCCAATCACCCGGTTTACAGCAGTTCAAAATAATTTGAATTGGCACCAAACCCATCCATATGGAATGACAAGGTTGGCAATGCTTCCCAGATCGGAGGCATTGAAACCGCTGTGATCGACAATGGTCTTAGCAGGGGCATGCGGGTGGCCTGGATCAATACAGGATCCGGACTTCGCTACAAGGTGTTGATTGACCGTGCGATGGACATTGCTGATGCATCCTACAATCAATTCAACTTGGCATGGCTCAGCCATGGAGGTTTCACCCCCCCGCAACCCTTGTCCGACAAGGGATTGGATTGGTTGCGAACCTTTGGAGGCGGGCTCTTGAATACATGCGGGCTCACCCATGTAGGGGGTCCTGAAAAAGATGAATATGGAGAAAGAGGCATTCATGGCAGGATCAGCAATACCCCTGCTTATGTTGAATCCATCATCCAACCCGATCCCGCTGCAGGCAAATACGAAATGAGCATTACCGGCATCATCAAAGAGTCCAATATTTTTGGTCCTGCTCTTGAACTGCGGAGAACAATCTCTTCAACGCTTGGATCATCAGCCATCCATATTCATGACGAAATAACCAACCGAGGAAATACAGCCGCCCCGCACATGATCCTTTATCATTGCAACTTTGGTTGGCCACTGGCGGATGAAGGAGCCCAGTTGATTTGGAAGGGGAACATGACAACAAGAGAGGGGAAGGAATTCCCCAACCCTGAAGCTTTCAAAGTATGCCGCGATGCCATCCCTGAGCACAATGGTAACGGAGAGCAGGTGGCCATCATCGATATTGAAGCGGATGAGAAGGGACAATGCATTGCAGGACTGCACAATCCGAAAATCCATCTCGGCATTGCCATGAAATTTTCAAAACTAGAACTTCCCTGGCTCACCAACTGGCAACACTTTGGCAAAGGGGAATATGTAACCGGCATTGAGCCGGGATCACACCCACCCATCGGACAGGCAAAGGCAAGAGAAAACAACACCCTGATCTTCATTGAACCCGGAGAAACAAGAACCTACAACCTAACAATAGAAATTACCACTTAAAACAACTGTTATGAGCGCACAATCAATGGCACAGAAAGCACTGGAACAAGGAAAAGGTATTCTACGCCTGGCTCCCACCTGGGTACCGCGATCCTTTTGTGTTCCCGGAAGAAGGATCAAATTGCATCCAGACGATTACTATGTACTCGGCGGTGCGCGTGGGGGTATTGATGAGCGTTGGCTGTCCTCCACTACACCTGCGAAAAATGGACCCCTTACCGGAGAGAACGAAGGATTGAGTCCCATTGTTTTTGAAGAGGGAGGAAAAACCCATCAGTTCCTGCTCAAAGACGCTGTTGATGAACTCAAAGGCGCATTGATCGGTGACCGTCTTTGGAATGAATACCAGAGCTGGCCCATGTATTCCAAATTCTTCGACAACATGGGGCCCCTTCCCCATCATGTGCACCACAATGATGAAAAGGCTGCACTCATAGGACAGAAAGGAAAACCAGAAGCCTATTATTTCCCACCACAATTGAACAACCATGGTGGCGATTTCCCCTATACCTTCATCGGTATCGCTCCTGGTACGCCCAAAGAAGTGATCAAGGAATGTCTGATGAATTTCACCAAGGGCGATAACAAGCTTACCAACTATTCTCAAGCCTACCGACTGGAACCCGGAACTGGATGGGATGTTCCCCCCGGACTCCTTCATGCACCCGGCAGCATGTGTACTTATGAGCCCCAAAAAGCTTCAGATGTATTTGCGATGTACCAGTCGCTCGTGAATGAAGCGATCATACCGGAAGAATTGTTGTGGAATGGTACCCCAAAAGAAAGCATCGGCGATTATGATGCCCTGATGGATGTGCTCGACTGGGAACTCAATGTGGATCCCAACATGATGCAGCATCGATTCATGGCGCCCAAGCCAGTAAGGAATTTGGATGAAATGAAGGCCGAAGGTTATGTTGAAAACTGGGTTTGTTATAAATCGGATGCCTTCAGTGCCAAAGAGCTGACTGTGTTGCCCGGACAAACCGTTACCATCAAAGACAGTGCTGCGTATGGCATCATTGTCATGCAAGGTCGCGGAACATTTGGCGTATGGGAAATTGAAACCCCAGCATTGATCCGCTATGGACAACTCACCAACGATGAATTCTTCATCAGTGAAAAAGCGGCGATGGAAGGCGTGAAGATCGTCAATACCTCCACGACCGATCCCATTGTCATCCTCAAACATTTTGGTCCCAATAACCCCGATCTCTCATTATGATGCTTTCCAACATGAAAATAAAATCGAATTTTAAAAAACAGGCTACATGGTTGTTATCAGGATGCATGCTATTGGCAGGTATCATGGCCTTCATACTCCCTGAGGATCCCAAGATCAGCATCAAGAAAGGATCCCATATCATCCTGATCGGAAACAACCTGGGGTCCAGGATGATCAATGCCGATTATTTTGAGACCGCTCTTCATCTTCGTTACCCAGACAGCCTGTTGTATGTCCGCAACATGTGTGACGGTGGCAACACGCCTGGATTCAGACCTCATTCAGGAAGAAAGACACCATGGGCTTTTCCGGGTGCGGAAAAATTTCAAACAGAACTGGCAAAGCCTGCAGACCTTCAGGGATTTCAAGAATATCCTGATCAATGGCTGACCAATCACAAAGCAGACATCATCATCGCTTTCTTTGGTTACAATGAATCCTTTGCCGGCGCCGCTGGTTTGAACAATTACAAGGCCGAACTCGACGCCTTCATCAAACATACCCTTGCCCAGCAATACAACGGCAAAGCTGCTCCTCAGTTGGTACTGGTATCTCCTATTGCTTTTGAAGATCTTTCTGCCAAGTATGATCTGCCCAATGGAAAGAAAGAGAATGCCAATCTGCAATTGTATGCACTCGCCATGAAAGAGGTGGCCGCCAAAAACAAAGTTCATTTTGTGGATGCCTATACCGTCAGCAAACAATGGATAGACGATCCCTCAACAGATCTGACGATTGACGGATCACAATTGACCTATGATGGGTATGCCAAATTCGGACCTTTTCTGGCTGACAAAGTTTTTGGAAAACAGAAAACGATCTCAACGGCCAATCCAAAAACGGTGTTTGATGCCGTGATGGAAAAAAACTGGATCTGGCACAACGATTACAAAATACCCAATGGGGTTCATGTATTCGGAAGAAGATATGATCCATTTGGACCGGATAACTATCCCGCAGAACAAAAAAAGATCCGCGAGATGACCCTGATCAGGGATACCGCGATCTGGATGGCTGCGAGAGGCACTGCATATGACCTAGCTGCTGCTGATGCCAAAACATCCGTTCTGCCCGCCGTAAAAACCAACTATGTTCCCAAGGACACCAGTGCAGCCTTGCGTTATTTGTATGGCGAGGAAGCCTTGCAGAAATTCACATTGGCACCTGGCTATAAGATTGATCTTTTCGCGTCAGAAGAACAATTCCCTGATCTGGCAAAACCTGTTCAAATCTCATTCGACAACAAAGGCAGGCTATGGGTAGCGGTTATGCCTACCTATCCCCATTGGAAACCGGGTGATCCCAAACCGAACGACAAGCTGATCATCCTGGAAGACACCAACAATGATGGCAAGGCTGACAAGCAAATCACCTATGCTGATAACCTGCACCTCCCACTGGGCTTTGAACTGGCACCTGAAGGAGTGTATCTTTCACAGGGCACCAATTTCTTTTTGCTGAAAGATACCAATGGTGATGATGTGGCAGACAAACGCGAGATCCTGCTGAGCGGATTCGATGACCACGATACCCATCACGCGCACCATGCCTATACCACGGATGCATCCGGTGGTATCTACATGGGACAAGGTGTATTCCTTGCCAATGACATCGAAACATCCTATGGCACTGTTAGGGGAACCAACGGTGGTTTCTTCCGCTACGATCCCAAAAAGAAAAAACTCGACCGCATTGCGCAATTGTCGATTCCCAATCCCTGGGGTATTGCCTTTGATGAATGGGGACAGGTATTCTATGCCGAAACCTCCGGTCCGGATGTAACCTGGATGATCCCCGGAACGGTAAAACCTCGCTATGGCGAATACACCCCCAAACCAGCCAGCATCATTGAAGAGAAGCAGAGGGTAAGGCCTACATCGGGTCTGGAATTTATTTCCAGCAGGCATTTTCCGGATGATGTGCAGGGGGATATGCTGATCAACAACACGATTGGTTTCCTGGGCACCAAACAACACAGGATGTACGATGACGGAGCCGGATTTGGCAGCAAGCATCGCCAGGACCTGGTTCGATCCAGCGACATCAATTACCGTCCCGTTGACCTGGAATTTGCACCGGATGGTTCGCTCTACATCGCCGACTGGCACAATGTATTGATCGGCCACATGCAACACAATATCAGGGACCCGTTGAGGGACCATTCACATGGCCGGATCTACAGGGTCACCTACCCTTCCAGGCCATTGGTTACGCCGGCAAAAGTGGATGGTGCAAGCATTTCAGAATTGCTGAATAACCTGAAGCTTCCTGAGTACAGAACCCGGTACAGAACAAGAAGAGAATTAAGGGAGCATCCTGCATCAGCAGTATTACCTGAACTCAAGAAATGGATAGCCGGTCTTGACAAAACATCTCCACAATATGAAAAACTATTGCTGGAAGCCCTTTGGGTTTCATGGGGACAAAACAAAGTAGACCAACCCCTGCTCCGCCAATTGTTGCAAGCAAAGGATCGTCGGATCAGGTCTGCAGCGGTTGAAGTGGTGAGGTTTGCTGGAAGCGAATTACCCGACAAAGCCAATTTGCTGATGAGCGCTGCAAAGGATGAAGATGCCAGGGTTCGCCTGGAGGCCATTGTTTCTGCTTCCTGGTTGAGCAAAGAACAAGGATTGCCCATCATCCTGGAAGCAGGAAAAAAACCCTTGGACTCTTGGATGAAAGGTGCTTATGCCGCAGCAGAGGCACATATCAACGGACATGGCATCATCAAAACCAAACAGGTTCCTGAAGACAAAGCTCCTGTGGTAGCCGGTATCAAACCCGAAGTAATGTCTACGGGCAAGGCCATTTACATGCGCGAAGGATTTTGCAATACCTGTCACCAGGCCGATGGCAAGGGACTGGAAACATCCGGCTTCCCTCCGCTGGCAGGTTCTGAATGGGTGAACGGCAGTGAAGACCGATTGATCAAATTGGTCATGAAAGGGATATATGGACCGATCGAAGTCAACGGAAAAAAATATCCAGGTCAGGTTCCCATGACTCCCTACGCAGGTATGCTGAATGACAATGACATGGCGGCAGTATTGACTTATGTGCGAAATGCATTTGGCAACAAAGCCCCAGCAGTATCTCCCCAGAAAGTAAAAGAAGTGAGGGCTGCCATTAAAGACAGAACCGGTTTCTATACTCCGGATGAATTGCTCAAGCAACATCCCATGGAGAAAAAATAACCTTAAATCATACACTTGATGAACACTCAAAAAATAGCATATTATCTGTTACACAAGGGCACGATCGGTGTTTTGCTCCTATCCTGCAGCATGCTGATTGCCACCATTGGCATGGCACAGAAAAAATCCAAACAACCTTTGGTTGTTTTTGTAACCGGTGATCATGAATACAGCAGCGAAGCCACCATGCCCAAAATTGCTGCGGAACTGGAAAAAAATTATGGATTCCGGACCAAGGTATTAAAGGCTTATCCTGATCACAATGCAGAAGAAAACATACCCGGACTCGAAGCCTTGAAGGAGGCAGACATGGCAGTATTTTTTCTCCGCTGGAGAAGATTACCGGCTGACCAAGTGAAACTGATCGAAGAATTTCTGCAAACAAAAAAACCCATGGTAGGATTCCGTACCACCACACATGCTTTCAATTATCCAAAGGGTCATCCTTTGGCAAGCTGGAACGCCTTTGGTGAATGGGCTTTCAATACGCCTCCCGGTTGGGGCGGTGTAGACAAACACACACACTACGGACATGAATCTTCTACCGATGTGACCATGATCGAAGCCGTAGCGGATGATCCGATACTCAATGGTGTAGGCAAAAGTTTTCATGTGCGTTCATGGCTGTACCAGGTGCTGCCAAAATTTCCTTCCAATGGCTCAAAGGCCCTGATGATGGGACATTCCGTGAATCCCAATACGAACAAAGCCTATGATAATCCCGTGGCCTGGACAGGCATCAACCAATATGGTGCAAAGATTTTTTTCACCACGATGGGACATCCGGAAGATTTTGATCAGGAGCCCTTCCAGCATTTGGTGATCAATGCCATCCACTGGGCAGCAGGAAAAAAGATCCCCAAGAAATGGGCTGGTCCGATTGACATTCATGTACCCTACAGAAAATAGCATACAACATGTATAAAATAGGTTTCAATACACTGGTTTGGTCAGCGGTTGTTTCAGATGAGCAGTTTCCCATCATCGACCGACTCAAAGAGATTGGTTATGATGGGGTAGAATGTTTCATCGGTGCACCCGATGACGCAGCCTACAAACGTTTTGGAGATCATGCAGCGAACATTGGATTGGAAACCACTGCCGTATTTGTGGTAGATGCAGAACAGAATCCGGTAGATCCCAATCCTGCTGTTAGAGCAAAAGCCTTGGATCGCATCAAATGGGGCATTGACCGTGCACACGACATGCAATCAACCATTCTCTGTGGTCCCTTTCATTCTGCCCATGGAAATTTTTCAAAAAAACCTCCTCAGGAAGACGAATACAAATGGTGTGCAGAAGTGCTGCACCAAGCTGGTGAACATGCGGCAACAGCAGGAATCACCCTTGCATTGGAAGCCTTGAACAGATTTGAATGTTACCTCTGCAATACCATGACACAACTGCGTCACCTGATCGAATTGGCTTCTCACAGCAATGTGAAAGCCATGTACGATACCCATCATTCCAACATCGAGGAGAAAAAAGCCAAGGACGCCTTGCATACCATCGCTCCCCTTCTCGCACATGTACACATCAGCGAGAACGACCGTGGTACACCGGGTGATGGCCATGTGCATTGGGATGAAACCTTTGCTGCGCTGGCTGAGATCAACTTCAACGGATGGCTGACCATTGAAGCCTTTTCCAGAAACGATCCCGACTTTGCCAATGCCATCAACGTATGGAGAGAATATTCCGCACCATGGGACATGGCAGAGCATGGTCTCAAGTTTATCAAACAACAAATCGCCAAACATTCACACTGATTCTTTCAATTTAAAATTGCAACCATATGTCTCAAAACAATTACCCTAAACTGCACAATGCAACCTGGCCTGGTATCGTAGGAAAAGGTCCGGATTCAGAACCACCGATCGATCTGGATACCCTCATCAATTTCACTGCCAATGCTGAGGTGAATGGAGTGAAATTCGATGGCATCGATATCGGTTTGTTTGAACCGCATTTCAACATTGATGAATCAGAAGATGGCATCAAAAGACTGGCCGATAAAGTAGGTTCGCTGAACCTGAACATTGGCTCTTTGGTGGCTCCCATCTGGGGCGGTCCTGCCATGGGCAGCAAGGAAGATCGTGCTGTCTTTGTAGACATGGTAAAACGCTCCTGTGAGTTCGGCAAGAAACTGCGCAACGCTGGTGTAAGGCCCTACGGCATCATCAGAATCGATTCTGCCAGCAAACCTGAAGCATGGGCCAAGGATCCTGCCGGCAATACCAAATTGATTGCAGAAACATTCCGCGAAGCCTGTGACGTGGCGGCTGATTACGGTGAGCGACTGGCAGCCGAGGGGGAAATCTGCTGGGGTGGGATGCACAGCTGGAAGACCATGATTGATACACTGGAAGCCGTGGATCGTCCGAACATTGGTTTCCAGGCCGACATGGCCCATACCCTGCTGTATCTGCTGGGATACAACGCTCCAGAAGATCGCATTCTTCCTGAAAATTTTGATTGGAGCGATGGTGCTGCTCTCGATGAAGGATTGAGGAAACTTACTGCTGCCTTGAGACCCTGGACCATCGATTTTCATGTAGCACAAAATGATGGTACCGTTCATGGAACTGGATCACATGACAAGACCGGAAGGCACTGTCAGGCATTGGATCCCAACGGCAAGCTCGACATTGCCAAACATGCGGGCTTCTGGCTCAGGGATGAAAAAGGAGAACTCACCAAGGCCTTTCAACATATCTGTTGGGACGGCTGTATGTTCCCCAATGAAGTGATGATGAAACAACAAACCTGGAACGATATCCTGGCCGCCTTGATCAAGGTGAGGGATCATCATGGTTGGAACGGTTAAAAGAAAATTGACTATATATTTTTTAAAAAATTAAAACATGGCAAAAAAAACATTGAACATCGGATTGATCGGTGGCGGCTTTATGGGCAGAACCCATTCGAACGGTTATAAGAGAATACCCAACTTTTTCCCAGATTTGGAATACCAGCCAGTATTGAAAGCGGTTTGTTTTCGAAACGAAACAAAACTCAAGGCCTTTGCTGAACAATGGGGTTATGAAAGCACCGAAACCGATTGGAGAAAACTCATCGAAAGAGACGACATTGATGCAGTGGATATTTGTACGCCCAATGATACCCATGCAGAGATCGCCATTGCAGCAGCAAAGGCAGGCAAGATGATTCTCTGTGAAAAACCATTGGCCAGAAACTTGGCAGAATCCAAGGAAATGGTGGACGCCATTGAAAAAGCCGGTGTGAAGAATACTGTATGGTACAACTACAGAAGAATCCCTGCCGTTACCTTGGCCAAGAATATTGTAGCCTCCGGAAAGTTGGGCAAGATCTATCACTACCGTGCCAACTTCTTGCAGGACTGGACCATCAATGAAAACCTTCCACAAGGAGGCGAAGCCCTATGGCGCATGGATGCAGCGGTTGCAGGATCCGGTGTGGTAGGCGATCTACTCTCGCATTGTATCGATACTGCCATCTGGATCAACGGAGGTATTCAGGAAGTATCCGCCATGACGGAAACATTCGTCAAACAAAGGATGCACCAGCTGACGGGCAAGGTGGAAGATGTGCACATTGATGATGCCTGTTCGTTCTTCTGCAAATTCAACAATGGATCACTGGGGCTTTTTGAATCCACCCGCTATGCGCGCGGACACAAGGCCTTGTATACATTTGAAATCAATGGTGCCAATGCTTCCATCCGCTGGGATCTTCACGATCTCAATCGCCTGGAGTATTTCGACAACGGAGATGAATCCAATCTGAGGGGATGGCGTTCCATCCATGTAACCGATGGCGAACAACCCTACATGAACAAATGGTGGGTACCCGGATTGGGCATCGGTTATGAGCATTCCTTTGTTCACCAGGTGGCTGATTTCCTGAAAAGCATTGAAACCGGTGAGCCCTGCTCCCCTACCTTCCAGGATGCTTATGAAACCCAAAAAGTTTGTCAGGCCGTTCTGGACTCTGCTGCAAGCCGCAGTTGGAAGAGCTGTGATTAACGGCCCTTCCTAAACCGGATCAACTCTATACCACAAAACAAAAAGATGAAAACCAGGAACCTCAAGTTGTTGCTTTTTACCTGCGCATTCAGTTCGCTTTTCTTGAACCTTCATGCCCAAAAAAGCAAGGATGGATTCAAGAAGATCTTTGATGGGAAAACCATGAAGCACTGGGAGGCGGATACCAGTCACTGGAGAATTGAGAACGGAACTTTCGTGGGTGAAGTGACAAAAGAGAAACAGCTAAAATCCAACACTTTCCTGATTTACCGCGGTGATACTCCGGGAGACTTTGAATTCAAGGCGGAGTACAGGATCAGTCCCGAAGGCAACAGCGGCGTACAATACCGCAGCGAAATGGTTGAAAATGTGCCTTACGGATTGAAGGGCTATCAGGCCGACATCGATGGTGCCAATCGCTACACCGGTCAGAACTATGAGGAAAGAGGAAGAGGTTTCCTGGCCATGCGAGGTGAACAATCTGTGTTGAAAGAGGGTCAAAAGCCCACGATCACCGGTAGTCTAGGCAACAGTGATGAATTAAAATCCAAGATCAAAAAAGACGACTGGAACCAGATCCACATCATTGCGAAAGGCAATCATATCTTGCATTACATCAATGGCGTGCTCATGAGCGAGACCACGGATGAAGATGCTTCCAAGAGGAAAATGAGTGGGCTTATTGGCCTACAGGTGCATGTAATGCCCAAGATGAAAGTGGAGTACCGGGAGATCTACCTGAAGAAACTCAAATAAATCAGATCATTGGCCATTGGAAACTGGAAGTCAGCTTGACTTTCATTCCGGTGGCCGATGATTTTCTGGCCGCCTCGATTATTTCCAGCACATGCAAGGCATGTTCAACATTGATGCGGGGTTCGGTCTTGTTGACAATTGACTCCCCTACCTTGGTTGCTCCTTCCTGCCATTGGTATCCTCCCGTTTCTTTTTCATGGAGCACTCCGGCTCTTTCCCAAGAGTCATCTAAGATCACACCATTGGTCTCCCAATCATATCCGATCAAGCGCATGTTTCCTTTGTCACCAAAGATCTGGATGGAATGCAGTTCTTGACCCTTGGCTTCATGACCATGCGGGTCAAAATAATTGAACCCACACATCACATGACTGATCACTCCATTGGCGTGTTCCAACAGAACATGGGCATTGTCTTCTGCCTCAACTTTGATCTTGCCTTTGTCATCTACCGTGCGTTCCGGATTGACAATGCTGAGCATGGCCATGACGGATTTTGCAGGTCCGAGTAAGCCAGTAAGCGTGGCCATGTTGTATACACCAAGGTCTGGCATGCTGCCTCCGCCTTTTTCATAAAAAAAGGCAGACCAGGTGGGACCGGTATGCCCGTATTGCCCATGTGCACTGGCAATTCTTCCCAATTTACCTGCCTGAATGGATTTGCTCATGAAAGCAAATTGTGGACTGTTGACGACTGCCGGTGCACCCCATAGTTTCAATCCTTTGCTGCGCGCCAGCTCCAGCAAGGCCTTCCCTTCTGCGTAGGTATTGGCCATCGGTTTTTCACTCCAAACATGTTTGCCTGCCAACAGCGCTTTCTTGTTCAGTATACCATGCTTCTGCATGTCCGTCAAGGTGACCATCATGTCAAAGGGAACTCCTTTCAACATGTCATCGATGTTGCCATAGGTGGCAGCATTGACCTTGTATTCTTTGTTTTGGGCAATGGCTCTCTCTGGTTTGATGTCACAAAGACTGACGATCTGGATAAGAGCGGAAGTCTGAAGATGAGGAATGTATCGGTTGCTCACACTGCCGCAGCCAATGATGGCTACCCGCAATTTGGTCAGCTGTTTCTCTGCAGCCCAGCCCTCCAATGAACCCAGCAACATGGCAGCACCGGCGGCAGCTGACATGGATAAAAATTGTTGGCGGGAGATATTCTCTTGCATGGTGAAATACTTTCCACCAATATACATATTCAAGTGGTAGGGATAAACAAAAAGGTTCAGGAAGTTGATCCTGAACCTTTTTTTCTGTGGGAGTTGACGGGATCGAACCGCCGACCCTCTGCTTGTAAGGCAGATGCTCTAAACCAGCTGAGCTAAACTCCCAATCGGGTTGCAAATATAGGGCGAAAAATGAAAATATTTTGGTTGATCAGAAATTATTTTTAATTTTGATGTTTAAACATCAATTATGAAGAAGTCTATATTTATTGAAGCACTGGAATGGCGGTACGCAACCAAGAAGATGAATGGGGAGCAGATCCCTGAAGAACAATTGAATAACATTCTGGAAGCAATAAGGTTGAGTCCCAGTTCTTTGGGCTTTACTCCCTACACCATCCTGGTGATCAAAGACCAAGAAACCAAGGAGAAGCTGCTCCCCCATTGCTATAACCAATCCCAAATTACCAGCGCATCTGCATTGGTGGTATTCGCTGCCTGGAAAGAATTCAACGTGGAGCAGGTGGAAAAATACATGCAGGAAATTGCCACCACAAGAAATGTCAGCCTGGAATCACTGGAGGGTTTTGCTGCCAATATCAAAGGTAAAATCAGCAACTCCTCCCCAGAAGAACTGTTGGTATGGGCCGCCAAGCAAACCTATATCGCCTTGGGCTTTGGACTGGCTGCTGCTGCAGTAGAAAAAATCGATTCTACCCCCATGGAAGGTTTTATTCCAGCAGGAGTAGATTCGGTGCTGGATCTGGAAAATAAAGGGCTTACCGCTTCCTGCATATTGGCCCTGGGCTATAGAGATGAAGAAAAAGATTTTCTTTCCAAGGCGATCAAAGTAAGAAGAAAGTCTGAAGAGCTTTTTGTTACCATCTGATCTACTTTTCAAAGACTCAATCCGGAAATAGGTTCAAGGGCATGATGAACTCAAACCTGTTCGGATTGGGTTTTTGCACAAACAGATCGGTATCCAGCAAACGGCTGTATCTCACCCCAAAGGAAACCGATTGCTGGTTCCACCATTTTGTATCAAAGTATATCTCCATGCCTGCACTCCTCAGGTTGATCTTTCTTCCGGTTCTTAAACTCTTTAGGGTCATGTCATCATAAAAGGCATTTCCCCTAACCCGAAGAAAATAGACCATGTTCCCTATTCCCTTATCGGGATAGAATAAGGGGAAATGATAGTTCAAGGAATACCGCCACATCCTGGGATAATTGAAAGGCTCATATCCTCTTGCCATGGGCATCCCATTGGAATAATTGTATTGCCCCAACGTATCCCTCCGCTGATAATGAAAACCCAATACCGTGGAATGTGTTCTGCCAAGACCGGGTAAAAAAGCATTGGCACTGTAGAAGAGCTGATGGGCTTGCGTATTTCCCAATGCCGTACGGTTTTGGATCCTCGTTACCAGCGCATAACGCGGATAGATCTGTTGCAGGGCCTGTTGCGTCTGCATGGACCAGGAAATTTGTTGTTGCCAATAGGTCACAAAGCGGTCAGCAGGACTCACGTTGTTCTTGTTTTGATAATCCAATGAAACCCCATTCAGTCGCACAGAGAGATCAAGATTCCTGTACCATTTGCCAAAACTAAAATTCAAGGGCAAGCGAAGGCCCAAATTCCCATTCCATTCGTTCCATTGAAACTCCCTCGTTGCATCCTTAAAGGTTCTGTCCATTGTATAATTCGTACCACCCGTTATCCAAGGATACAAAGTGCCCACTGCAAAATCTGCTCCCACCCTGTGTGAACCCTCATTTTCATTGTATACATAGCTGAACTGAGATTGCACAGTATTCAATACGTTTTCACCATATAAAGTAAAACTCCATTCCGGCTGCTCATAAAATGGACGCCAGCTGTGAAGGTTAACAGGAGCATGAAGAGATGAGATGGGACTTTGCTTCAATGGTAAAGAATCTTTTGCAGGTGATGCAGCAACTTTATCGGCTGATGAGAAGAGTGGACTGGAAACGATATCTTGGAGTGGAGAATTTCCCGCATCCTGTCTGGTCATGCTCAAATCTCTGACAAAGAGCTGTTGTCCCTCTGCAGTAGGACTTCCATAGACAATCTTGTTTTGGTCTTCATGAAGATCCCCTCCATAAGAGCCTGTCAGTCCCCTAGAAAGAACCTTTGTTAATCCGCTGGTGAGATCGATTTCCCTGAGTTCATTGGCATTGCCCTGGCTTACGGTGAACAATAAGCTGTTTCTCCTTACCCTTAAAAAAGAAAGTGGTGCCTTTACATAAGAGAAGAGCGGTTTTGATGCTCCGGTAGCTTGATCAAGGGAAAGGATTGAAGAAGATCCATCAGGCTTCCTGGCAATGACGTAAATGAAATGATCATCACTTGAAAAAACAGGATAGCTATAAAAATCCTCTTCGGCAAACTTGAACTTTTTCTGCACGGCTCCATCTGAGGTGTTGAGCAATACAAGCTGGCTCTTTCCACCCGGCAATACTTCTACCGCAACCAGTTTGTCACCATCATGGGAAAGATCAGGAGAGGCAAATCTTCCTTTCTGGGTCAGGGTTCGGGTACTGCGATCGTATACATTGAACATCCTGATCTCACTGAACTCCTTCCATTGCCAGCGGGGATCAGGGTCATAGGCCGTATAAACGATATTTCCTCTTTTGTAGGTGAAATAATCTTCGCTGCTGATGTCTTTGCTGACCAGTTTAGACCATTTCCCTTTCGAGAAGATCGACCAATGGGGTTGTTGGTTATACGGTTTCCTCAATGAGAGGATAGAATCTCCCCCCATCCATACCGGGAAATAATGATCCACCACCCTTCTCGTGTCCACCTTGTTGATGGGCTTTATCGACTCATTCTCAAAACCAGCCAAATTTGCCATGCGAAAAGAGTCCAAGGCATGCGCAACAAACTGCGTATATGCCAATCCACTGTGCCTGCGAATGGCCTTTTGAAAGGGATAGGTCAGCCCCTTGAACCGTACCGCATCATTGGTAACCTTTCCCCAGAAATCCTGTCCGTATTTTTTATACCCATATGCCACCAGCAAATAGCCCAGATCATAGTGGTTGGGAACAAAATCCTTCAGGGAACCACTCCTTAGCTTTTGATAAGAATAGGTTTTATTCGCTTGCCAAATTGACCTGAAAGGATCAAAAAAACCCGGCAACCGACCTCGACCTTGCCCCAAATGAAGGGTTTCATGAAAAACCGCATCCCCTTCAAAGAACCAGTCCGGTATCGAAGCAGCATTGGCCAGGGCCTGACCTTGTTCACCTGCTACCCAATAGGCGAACTTTGACAATCCTTTCCTAAAATTTGAATATTGGTGAATGTGTCGGTACTCATGGTATGCCAGGTTGTCCAGCCAGGAGGTTGAACCCAGTTCCAAGGCGTTTTGGGGAGGATATAAGAAAAATTCACTTCGCCAGGGCCCCAATCCAACATAGGCATTGGAAACAATTGGCAAACCCTGCAGCACAATGGGGGCTTTGAGAACAGCGGTCCCCAAGCTAAAAGCTGATCCTGATGATAGTGCTTCTGAAATTCCCAATACCCTTTGCGCCTCCTTCTTCAAATCCAAGGGATATATCAAATCCACTGATTTTCCCTTTGCTTTGTGCCATTTCATCCCAGGAGGATTTCCTCCAAATCGTTGGGCAATTGCTGCCTGACTGAGGAGAAAAAAAATCAAAACACTATATATATATTTACTTGACTTAAGTATCATTAAACTATGATTTACAATAATTTAATTATTTTTTATCATAGGGCAAACGCCACATAGCTGTCTCCCTTTTTAGCCCCGAGTTTTGTACCACCACAGGCGACAACCAGGTATTGCTTTCCATGGGATTCGTAGACACTGGGAGTCGCAAATCCACAAGCCGGGAGCTCCGCCTCCCACAAAAGCTTACCGGTCGATTTGTCAAAAGCCCTGATCCGTTCATCCTTGGTTGCCGCAATGAAGACCAATCCCCCTTTGGTCACCACCGCTCCCCCATAATTGTCTGCACCGGTCTGGGGGATTCCTTTGGCTGTCAACTCTTTGTATTCACCCAATACTTTCTGCCAAACAATTTTCCCCGTATTGAGGTTGACAGCGGTCAATTGTCCCCATGGCGGCTTGACCGCCGGGTATCCATTTTTATCCAAAAACCGGGTATATCCATCAAAAACATAGGGCGAAACCGCTTTTTTCGGCCTGCTTTCGGTCAAGGCTGAAGACTTCTCTTTACCCAAAAGAAATGCCACCACTGCTCCTTTTTGATCATTTGTCAACTGGGGAAAACCCGTCATCATCCCCTTTCCCTGGGATACAATGGAAGCGACATAAAGCGAGTCTTTTCTTTTGCCAATATCTTTCAGTGAGGGAATCCCAGCCTGGGGCATACCCGAGAAATCAGCCTTGTGACAACTAGAGCAATACTCTATATAAATTTTATTACCATTTGACAATGAATTATTTATGTAATTTTTATTTTCGTTCATTTTAAGGATGCAAGGAACCTCATGTGAGTTGATGTACAAGATCCCTCAACTCCTCCAGGTTTTCCGCCCAGGGATTAAGATCCTCCTCCCTGAATTCGGTTCGGGCAAAGGGTTGGGGCATGACCGGAACAGGTTGCGTCGCAGAAAGCTGCTCTCCCATAAGCCCTTCTACAGGAACCGAAACTTCCTTGATATCATAAACCGGCTTACCGGTTGTTCGCTCAAACACATAAAGATAACCAGCCTTTGTAGCCTGAACAACCACATCAATAGGCTTTCCATTCTTGTTTATTGTCAATAAGTTAGGAGGTGAAGGAAGATCCCTGTCCCATACATCATGGTGCACAAACTGATAATGCCATTTCCGCTTTCCGGTTCGGGCATCCAGGGCCAAAAGACAGTTGGCAAAAAGGTTGTTTCCCTTGCGGTTTCCCCCGTAAAAATCAAATGCTGCGGATCCGGTCGGGACAAAAATCATCCCCCTTTTGTGGTCTACACTCATGCCCGCCCAGGAATTGGCTCCACCGATTTCTTCATTCAGGTGATTTCCCTTTTCCCAGGTTTCATAACCGTACTCGCCGGGCGATGGTATGGTTTTGAATACCCATTGGAGGTTTCCTGACACCACATCAAAAGCCTGTATGTAACCAGGGGCCGCATCGGCACCCTCAGAAAGCCGCAATGGCATGATGATCAGGTTCTCAAAAATGGCACCGGGCGTAGAAGAGATCACAAATTTGTTCCGGGCAGATGCTCCCAATCCCGTTTTAAGGCTTACCCGTCCCCCATTGCCAAAGTTTTTCACAAGCTCCCCAGATTTGGCATTCAATGCATACAACCATTCACCTGCGGTGAAAAAAATCCTTTTATCGTCCCCTTTGGCCCAATAACTAACCCCCCTGCTCAAACTGTACCATTTGACTTCCCCGGCATTGCGGAATCGCCAGACTTCCTTGCCGGTAGAAGGTTCCAATGCAAAGACCTCAATAGAAGCAGTAGTTGCATACAACAATCCATCCGCAATGATGGGATTGCATTGCATTTGTCCGGATGTATCCCCCGTATGATACTCCCATGCCTTTTTCAACTTCGACACATTGCTCCGGTTTACTTGATCCAGTGGTGAATAATGGTTTCGATCGGCTCCCCCGAGGTATTCTGTCCATTCAACATCAGGGCGTTCTTTACCGGAAAAAAACAAAATCAGAACAAGTATTAATGCATATCGCATGGCAGCAGGTTTACGGTAAATTTATTGTTCTTTTATGCATGAAAGGGCTAATTTTGCGCAAATTTTACTGACATGTCAACTACTGCTCAACTAGACTTTGCACTGCCTTACAAGGTTAAAGATATCACCCTGGCGGAATGGGGAAGAAAAGAGATCCGCCTGGCGGAAGCCGAGATGCCTGGACTGATGGCCCTTCGTGCTGAATATGGCGCTTCCCAGCCCTTGAAAGGAGCCCGCGTGGCCGGATGCCTTCACATGACCATCCAGACTGCCGTATTGATCGAGACCCTCGTGGCCTTGGGTGCGGAAGTAAAATGGAGCTCTTGTAACATATTCTCTACGCAGG
>RFVQ01000001.1 GCA_009922495.1 Chitinophagia bacterium | reverse complement strand
CTGTGTCAATTCCAGTATGTTTTCATGGTTTCCTATCCTAAAAGCCTTGATAACATTAACATGCTTTGATATTGCTTCACAATATACCGGTGATTCATCTCCGTGCAACTGAACAAAATCAAGACCCCATTCCTCAACAATGTTCAATACCGTTTCTACCGTTTCATTCACAAAGACACCTACCTTTTTGATCTTGAGATTCTCTTTTTTGAGATCCGATGGGGTCAATGCTGAATTGAGTACATACCGCGGAGATTTTTGATAAAAGATAAGTCCTGTGAAATCGATTCCGATCTCATCCAGCTCCTTGAGCTGCTCCAACTTCGTCATGCCACATACTTTTATCTTCATTTCCATTCAAATATTATCAATAAATTCTTTCAAAGCCTTTCCGGGATCCTCTCTCTTCATGAAGTTTTCTCCAATCAAAAATGCCTTGTATCCGTTTTCTTTGAATATCCTTATTTGTGCAGGATCATCAATTCCGCTTTCAGCAACCTTGGGCATGGTGCCAGGAATAGAAGCTGCCATGCGGAGGCTTCTTTCTATATCCACATCAAAGGTTTTCAAACTTCGATTGTTGATGCCCACGAGATCCACATCCTTTGCAACATGGTTCAATTCGTCTTCATCATGCAGTTCCAGCAATACTTCCAATCCGATAGCATGGGCCTCTGCGGAAAGATCAAGAACCTCTTCAGGAGTTAAACAGGCCGCAATCAGCAGCACAAGATCTGCCCCGATAGCCTTTGCCTCATACAGCTGGTATCGATCAACCACAAAATCCTTTCTCAAAATGGGGATATCCAGTACCGCTCTGCATGCCATCAAATCTTTTTCTGAACCGCCAAAAAAATCAGCATCGGTTAATATGGAAACAGCAGAAGCTCCTGCATTTTGATACCCTTCGGTCACTTTTATGGGATCGACCCGGTCATTGATGATTCCCTTTGAGGGAGATTTTCGTTTGAATTCTGCTATGATGCCTGAAGCATTATTTTTTTGCAATCCCTCCACGAGCGAGAAGATCTGTCGTTGATACAATGCTGTATCTTTCAGTTTTTCGATAGGATTGGATATTTTCCTTTCGGCTACCTCAACCCTTTTTCTTTCCACTATTCTTTGCAAGATGTTCATTGCTTTTGGGATTGAAGCGTCAATAATTTTTTCAGCACATCCAGCGCCTTTTTGCTTTCCAAACTTTCTTTTGCCGCAGCAAAAGATGCATCATAATCGCCAAACTTCCCGGTCAGGTAAAGCGCCATGGCAGCATTGGCACAAACTACCGCATTCTGGGATTTTGTGCCATCCCCGTTCAATATGTTCATGAAGATTTTCGCCGCCTCTTCAACCGTTTCTCCCCCACTGATCTCAATTCCATCAATGCTCATGCCTCCCAATTGATCCGCAGTAAACATTTTTTCTCCTTCCTCTGTAATGAGCTTGACATCAGAAGTGAGGGATATTTCATCATATCCATCCAATGAATGAACGATCGCAAATTTTCTTTTCCCTGACTGAAGCAGGTAGTTGTAGATCCTTGCAATTTCCAGGTTATAGACCCCAACCAGTTGAAATTCAGGATCACAGGGATTTACCATAGGGCCAAGCAGGTTGAAAAAAGTCCTCACACGAAGATTTTTTCTAATGGGCGCAACTGCTTTGAGGGCAGGATGAAAAACCGGTGCATGCAAAAAGCAAAGGTTGGATACTTCCAATTCTCTTCTCAGAAGATCCTGATCATTTTTGAATTCATATCCTATGGCACCCATCAAATTGGACGCTCCGCTGATGGAGCTTGCTCCATAGCTACCATGTTTGGCAACGGATTGTCCGGCTCCTGCAACAATGAAACAGGAAAGTGTAGAGATATTGAAAGTATTTTTACCATCACCACCGGTACCCACGATATCGATTACCTGGTGATCAGGAAAGCGCAATGGAACGGATAATTCCAGCAAGGCATCACGAAAACCCAACAGTTCATCAATGGTGATGGTTCGCATCAGATACACGGTCATGAAGGCACTCAACTCGTGTTCATTGAAGGCTCCTTTTCCAAGGTCTAACAATATCTCCCTGGCATCTTCACGACCCAGGGTCTTGTGTTCAAAAAGGTAATTGAGTATCTTCTTCATGAGAAATAAATTAATGTTGTTGGGTTTACTTTAGCCAATTTTCAAGCATTTGACGCCCATTCTCGGTGAGAACACTTTCCGGATGAAATTGAACTCCCTGTACATCAAAGGTTTTGTGCCGCAAGGACATGATCATGCCAAGCGCATCTTTCGAAGTCACTTTGAGTTCTTCCGGCAATGCTTCAGCATTAACCACCCAACTATGATATCTTCCTACCATTTGACGTTGATCAAGACCGATGAACCAATCATTTTTCTCGACAGAGGGTTCAAGATGGGGTTCGATCTCAATGGTTGTAGCTACCCCATGGTATACTTTGGAAAGATTGGTCAGGGTACCGCCAAAGACCTGTCCGATTGCCTGGTGTCCCAGGCAAACACCCAGGATGGAATGTGTGGGAGACAATGCCTTTATAAGGGGGAGAAGAATTCCTGCTTCTTCTGGTATACCTGGACCCGGGGAAAGCAAAATCTTCTCATACTTGCTTGCTTCATCAATGGTGATCTCATCATTTCTGAATACATCAATCTCCTCTTCCAGGATCTCCTTTGCCAGGTGAACCAGGTTATAGGTAAATGAATCATAGTTGTCTAGGACCAATAACTTTTTCAATGGATCTGATTTGCGTATTCAATGGCTTTTTTCAAAGCGCCTAATTTGTTGTTTACTTCCTGCAATTCACTTTCCGGTACACTGGATGCCACCACCCCTGCACCAGCCTGGCAGAAAAGCGTATTGTTTTTGCTGAGGAAACTGCGGATGAGGATGGCTTGGTTACAGGAGCCATCAAACCCTACGAATCCTATTGCTCCGCCATAGAAAGACCTTGGTGTCTTTTCATACTGGTCAATCAATTCCATGGCTTTGTATTTGGGTGCACCACTCAGTGTGCCGGCAGGAAAGGTTTTGGCCATGACGTTGAAAGGATTTTCTCCTTGCCTGACGCTGCCAATGACTTCGCTCACCAAGTGAATCACATGTGAATAGTATTTCACTTCTCTGTAATGGGAAACGCTCACGTGGTCACAAATCCTGCTCAGGTCATTTCTGGCCAGATCCACCAGCATGACATGCTCCGCATTCTCTTTTGGATCCTGCAGCAATCTTTCTGCTTCTTTTCGATCCAAAGCATCATCGCCTGTCCTCTTGAAGGTACCGGCGATCGGATGCACTGTTGCTTTCCCGGCAGATACGATCAATTGACTTTCAGGGGAAGACCCCATCAGCTTGTACTCACCGTAATCGAAATAAAAAAGATAGGGAGATGGATTGATCATGCGCAAGGCCCTGTAAACATTGAATTCATCGCCTTTGAATGCCTGTTGAAATCGTCTGCTCAATACAATTTGGAACACATCACCACGATAACAGTGCGCAATTCCTTTTTTAACCATTGCTACATACTCATCGTCTGTCATGGTGGATGTTTCCGCTGCAGTTGTTGCAAAAGGGAATTGAGGCAGATCGCGACCGTGAATCAGGTTTTCCAGGAATTGTGCATCTCCCTGCAACCCCTCTACTTTGTTTTCAAGGAGATACAGTTGGTCTCTGAAATGATCGATCGCGATCACATACTGATACAACCGGTAACGAAGCACTGGGATAGCGCTGTCTTTTGTACTGATTGTATTTGATTCAATTGTTTGATAGGGCCTGTCTTGAAATTGGATATTCTCAAAATACGGAATCGCATCATAGGCAGTGTACCCAAATAAACCTTGCGCAAATCTTGTTTCTTTCTCACCCTTGGAAACCTGGTACCCATTCATGTAATCCCAGATCAATGAAGGGACATTGCTGTCACTGAGAGAAAGTTTCACCTCTTTCTGCAAGGGGTACTTGTACTCAACTTCATTGCCTGTTTTGATTTCAATACCACCGATTGCATTGATACCAATGAAGGAAAAGCTATTTTCCGCAGAGTGATGATCTGCACTTTCCAACAGAATTGTATCCCTGAATTTGTCACGCAGCCTTAAGTAGATACCGACAGGGGTGTAGAGGTCTGCCGGCATTTTTTTTACGGACGTGGTCAATTTTATTTTTCCTGGCGTATCCATCATGGAACATTTAAAAATGAAAAAGCCCCGATATCATCGGGGCTTCGTTTATGTTAACAAATAACAAGCACTACCCCTTTTTTGAGATATGGTGCCAACCGTTATTTGTGATAATTTTTGTCATGGCTCAAAAGTGATGAAATCTGTCAACAAAACCAAAAAAATATTGCTTGATCCTCAAAAAATCAAGTCCTGCGTTGAAAATGGCTATTTCAAGTAACGCTTTATCTCCCTTTCTGTTTCTCTCTCTTTTATTGTTTCCCGCTTGTCGTGTAATTTCTTGCCTTTGCCCAAACCAATCTGTATTTTGGCAAATCCTCTGTCACTGAAATAAATCTTTAAAGGAATGATGGTATAGCCCTTTTCTTTGAGCTTTTGGACAATCTTGTTGATCTCCTTTTTCTTGAGCAATAGTTTTCGATCCCGGGTTGGAGCATGATTGGCATAACTCCCATGAGAATAAGGGGAAATATGAAGCCCCTTGATGTACAATTCACCATGGTCCATCAAACAATAACTGTCGTTGAAACTGGCCTTTCCTTCTCTGAGTGCTTTCACTTCCGTACCCGTCAAAACCATTCCTGCATCGAATCTGTCTTCGATGAAATACTCAAAGGTGGCGGTCCTGTTTCTAATTTCCATGGTATAACGGGAACTGCCCCGCAGAGGGTTTTGTTAACTGGCGAAAAGCCCCAGTAGTGCCGAAAGACGAGCTTTCAGCTGCTTTCGGTCTACGATCATATCCAGAAACCCATGATCCATCACAAACTCGGATGTTTGAAAACCTTCTGGCAGATCTCGCTTGATGGTTTCTTTGATGACACGCGGACCAGCAAATCCGATCATGGCCCCAGGTTCGCCGATGTTGATGTCTCCCACCATGGCAAATGAGGCGGTAGTGCCTCCATAGGTAGGGTCTGTACACAGCGAGATATAGGGTATTCCTGCTACAGAAAGCCGACTGATCTTTCCGATTGTTTTGGGGAGTTGCATCAGCGAGAAGGCAGATTCCATCATCCTGGCGCCTCCGCTCTTGCTGATGATCATGAAAGGAATGCGATGGGTCAGACAATGATCGGCTGCCCTTGCAATCTTTTCTCCCATGACACTACCCAGTGACCCACCAATGAAATTGAAATCCATGCAACATACGACCAATGGATATCCACCTACTTTGCCTTTTGCGGCAGTTATGGAGTCATGCAGGCCTGTTTTGGCATAAGCCTCGTCCAGTCTTTTTTTGTATGGCTTAAGGTCATTGAAGCCGAGAAAATCAATTGACTTGACTTCGGCAAACAATTCTTCATAATCCTGATCATCAAAAAGAATCTCAAAATATTCCGCACTCCCAATTCTATGGTGGTGGTTGCATTTGGGACATACGGAAAGGTTCTCTTTCAGTTCAGTAGTAGTACAGGTATATTTACAGGAGGGACATTGAGACCACAAGCCATCGGGGGCTTCTTTCTTTTCAGCCGTTGAGGTGCTGATGCCCTTTTTTCGCCTTTTGAACCAACTGTTGGAACCCGTTTCTGGTTCTGGCAGGGAACCCGACAATTGAGCGTTGAAATCCTCTTCTCTTTTGAAAGGCATTGGATAAAAATTGAATTTGAAATACAAATATATGGCATCCCTGTCAAACCCGGGTTGCAGCACACAATGAACTGGTTGTCAGGCTAAAACAATTGAGTTTGTTTGGTATCTCCTTCCTGCGGAAACCAGCTTATTTCCGTACTCTTTGAAAAATCAGTCAACTTGTTTCCAACCGCTTTCCATCCCATTACTTCCACGAAGTCACCCACTTTAATTTTGGATTCCCTGACCTGGGATCCTCTGCCGGAACGAATCAGGGCTATGGGATCCTTTTCGGTAGTAACGGCTTCTACGTAATTGCCTTCAGCCTCCTTGATAAAAAAGAATTTATTGTTCAAAGTGGTTGTCTCAATCTTGAATCTTTTGACATTGAACTGAAGTTTATCATTGTCAAGATAGACAGCCGTAACAATTTTTTTGGGATCAAATTTTTCAATTCGGATCAGCGAATCCGTATCAAATCGCTGGGTGAATTCCTGATGGGTAATCTCGTAATAGCCCTGATGGTAAATGACAAGCAACTGATCATCGGGAAGGAAACTTCCGAGCAGTATACCCTTTCCATCTACATTGAGTCTGCCGAAAGTATCGTCGAACCATATATCCCGGCCACCGAGCGTTGACTTTCCTGCTTCCTCCAGTTTAACTGTCTTGATGGGATATTTGGTCACCTGGTTTCCAATGGAACTACGCCCTTTGATGTCCAGTGTTTCAAAAAAGAATTCCAACTGTTTGTTTCTGGCGCTGCAATTGGGACTCAATACAATGTTGACCGACTCTGCTTCTCCATTGGGATTGGCAGTGAAATAATTGACCTTGGATTTATCCGAACCTTTCGTAAGATCATATTCTTTGTCACGTGTTACCCCTGTCACATTGAACCTCTTCGCAAATGAGATGCCTGAGGCTCCATCCGTATAGATCATGTTATAGGTATTCCGCTCGTCATTCTTCTGAAAGACAGCTGCATGGATAATATCTTTTCCAATGTATACTTTGTCATCCACTTTGACCACCTTCATGATACCCCTTCTGGTGAAAACGATGATGTCATCCAGATCGGAACACTCAGTGATGAATTCATCTTTCTTGAGGCTCGTGCCAATAAAGCCCTCTGCCCTGTTCATGTACAAGCGCACATTCGCAATAGCCACCTGACGAGCCTGGATCACATCGAAAGGTTTTATCTCCGTTTTTCTTTCTTTGCCCTTACCATATTTCTGTTGCAGTGACTCATAATAAGAGATGGCATATTCGGTCAGGTGTTCCAGGTCATGCTTGACCTGACGGATCTCCTCTTCAATGCCCTTGATCTGTTGATTGAGCTCATCAATATCCAGTTTATAAATACGACGGACTGGCTTTTCTGTCAACTTGGTGATGTCCTCTCTTGTAATTTCCTTTTTAAAATATTTCTTGAAAGGATCAAACCCTTTTTGAATAGCCTTCAACACCGTTTCCCAGTCATCGTGTTTCTTTTCCAACTCCTTGTAAATCTTCTCTTCAAAGAAGATCTTTTCAAGTGAGGTGAAATGCCATTTTTCCTCCAACTCTGAAAGCCTGATCTCCAACTCCCGTTTCAGCAATTCCCTGGTATGGTTAACGGAAATATTGAGCAGTTCTGTGACGGTCAGAAACAGGGGCTTCTGGTCAACAATCACACAGGCATTGGGCGCAATGCTTGTTTCGCAATCTGTAAAGGCATACAATGCATCAATGGTAATGTCGGATGAAATTCCTGCTGCCAGTTCTACCAGAATCTCTACGTCTGCAGCAGTATTATCGGTAACTTTTTTGATTTTTATTTTTCCCTGATCATTGGCTTTGACAATGGACTCCATCAATTGTGTCGTGGTAACACCATAGGGAACATCCTTGATGACGATTGACTTCTTGTCAACCTCCTGGATATGGGCCCTGCAGCGGATCCGGCCTCCCCTTTTGCCATCATTGTAATTACTGGTATCGATCATACCCCCTGTCTGAAAATCGGGATAGAGCTCAAATTTCTTGCCTTTGAGGCATTTGATGGAAGCCTCGATCAACTCATTGAAATTGTGAGGCAGAATTTTGGTGGACAGGCCTACTGCAATGCCTTCTGCGCCTTGTGCCAACAAGAGAGGGAATTTCATCGGGAGGTTGACAGGCTCCTTTTTTCTACCATCATAGCTCAACTGCCATTGTGTGGTCTTGGCATTGAAGGCAACATCCAAAGCAAACTTGCTAAGCCTTGCCTCAATGTAACGAGCGGCGGCTGCATCATCACCGGTCCGGACATCTCCCCAATTTCCTTGGGTGTCTATCAACAGGTCTTTTTGCCCCAAATTGACCAGCGCATCCTGAATGCTGGCATCACCATGAGGATGGTATTGCATGGTCTGACCGATGATATTCGCGGCTTTGTTCAGGCGACCATCATCCATTTCCTTCATGGAATGCAGGATCCTTCTTTGGACCGGCTTCAATCCATCCATCACTTCCGGTACCGCCCTTTCCAGGATCACATAAGACGCGTACTCCAAAAACCAATTTTTATATTGGCCTGTGACACCGGATTCCTGATCAGGATCCATCACAAATTTTGCCTTCGACATCTGATAATTTTTTTATTCTGCCGCTTCAACAGCTGTTCTTTTTTTGACCTCAAAATCCTTCATCCCTTTCAATTCTCCTATCACTTCATATTTATCCGTTGTTGCCAACTCTTTCAATCTCCATAGAAGAAAAGCATCACCAGCGGTTTCTTTGGATTTATTCAACATGGCATGAATAATCTTTGAACCCTTTTGGGATTCTGGACCAATATACTTGGACAATTCAGCATCATAATAATCCACCTCTTTGTGCAAGATCTTTTTACCCCCATCCAATAAACGAACCATGCTGCCTTCTGCACATATCTTGTTCCATTCATCTGCGTCTACTTCAAATTCACTGGTGGTAACAGGTCTTGCCAACTTTTTTGCTTTGATAAACTCTTTTGCCGGAATCTGTGACAACCAGTCAGGATAAAATATATTCCCCTTTTCATTGATGAAAGGAAGGTTGTTCAAATACAGAATTTGTATCCTGCCCTGAAATGCTGAGAGCTGGCTCACCAGCCAAAAATACCCACAAACATCGTGCTTATTTTGAGCAGCCCAGATCCAAACCTCTTCAGCATTTTCATTGGTGAGCAACTCTTTTAACTCGAGCACCAATTGCTCATCATTGACCAGACCGTCCTCAACCATTCCATCTAATTCACCTCCCTCCAAAACCATTTTCCACCAGTTTTTTCTGGCTTCGATACCTTCTGGTGTAAAAATAGCCGTAAGGGGGCCAACTGCATAATCGTCTCGAACAATTTGAATGGGACCCAGCAGGGATTCATCCATTTCCATTGCCTTACCCAATACAGCGGCATCCGGTTCATTGAATACAATATGTATCATAGATTTAATTTGATTCTTCAACAGTATCGAGTTCTACCCTCAAATTCGAAACAATAAAATCCTGGCGTTCCTGCGTGTTCTTGCCCATATAATATTCAAGCAACTGCTGAATATGGATTTGATTTTCCAAAATGACAGGTGTTTTTTTCATGTCAGGGCCAATAAATCGCTTGAATTCATCGGGTGATATTTCACCCAAACCTTTGAAACGGGTAATTTCAGCTTTGGCACCTATTTTTTTGATCGCTGCTTGTCTTTCCTGATCTGAATAGCAGTAAATGGTTTCCTGCTTGTTTCTTACCCTGAAAAGAGGTGTCTCTAATATGTACACATGCCCATCCCTCACAAGATCAGGGAAAAACTGCAGAAAAAATGTCATCAACAACAGCCGTATGTGCATGCCATCTACGTCTGCATCCGTTGCAATGATGATGTTATTGTAGCGCAGATCATCCATCCCCTCTTCAATGTTCAAGGCATGCTGAAGCAGGTTGAACTCTTCATTCTCATAGACCACTTTCTTGGTAAGTCCGTATGAATTCAAGGGCTTTCCCCTCAAACTGAAAACAGCCTGGGTCTCTACATCACGGGACTTGGTAATGGAGCCACTCGCGGAATCACCCTCGGTAATGAAGATTGTACTTTGCAGCTGTTTGGCTATGTACTCTTCTTTTCCCTTTGCAGGAGGTTCGCTGTTCAGGTGTATCCTGCAATCGCGCAATTTTCGGTTGTGAAGATTTGCCTTTTTGGCTCTTTCATTGGCGAGTTTCTTGATGCCGGCCAGTTCCTTTCGCTCTCTTTCACTTTGTTCAATCCGCTTCTTCAATGCCTCGGCAACAGATGGATTTTTGTGCAGGAAATTGTCCAATTCCCGGGAGAAAAATTCCAACATGAAATTTTTCATCGAAGGACCGCCCTCAAACAAATACTGTGAACCCAGCTTGGTCTTGGTCTGGGACTCGAAAACAGGCTCCTGCACCCTGACTGCTACCGCAGCTACAATGCTTTGCCTGATGTCGGATGTATCATAA
This sequence comes from Chitinophagia bacterium, assembly GCA_009922495.1. GTDB lineage: Bacteria > Bacteroidota > Bacteroidia > Chitinophagales > Chitinophagaceae > Pollutibacter. The sequence goes on along the minus strand of RFVQ01000001.1, from coordinate 35,134 downwards.
TCTTTCTTATAGAAATCACGGATGGTCTTGACGAATGCTTCCCTGAATGCTACAACATGCGTACCGCCTTGGGTGGTGTACTGACCATTGACAAAGCTGTAGATATCCTCTCCATACTCATTGTTATGGGAGATGGCAACTTCTATGTCTTCCCCCTTAAGATGTATTACGGGATAACGCAATTCATCTTCATTGGCATTCCTGTGAAGCAAGTCCAGCAAACCATTTTTGCTGACAAACTTTCTCCCATTGTAGTTGATGACAAGCCCTGCATTCAGGTAACAGTAATTCCAGAGTTGCTTATCGATGTAATCAGAAATAAAATGAAAATTCCGGAAGATATTCTCATCGGGCACAAAAACCACCTGCGTGCCATTTGACTCTTGGGTAGCTGTTTCTTTATACTCCTTGACCAACTCCCCACACTTGAATTCTGCTGTTTTCTCTTTACCATCCCGGTAAGCAGTGACTTTGAAATAATCGCTCAAGGCATTGACCGCTTTGGTACCTACTCCATTCAATCCCACACTTTTCTGAAATACCTTGCTGTCATATTTGGCACCTGTATTGATTTTGCTGACCACATCTACCAGCTTGCCCAGCGGAATTCCCCTTCCATAATCTCGAATGGTGACCTCTTTGCCACTGAGATGCAGATCGATCTGCTTGCCGTAACCCATCATGTGTTCATCGATACAGTTGTCCATTACCTCCTTCAACAACACATAAATGCCGTCATCCTGGCTACTGCCATCCCCCAGCTTACCAATATACATGCCCGGTCTTAGCCGGATATGCTCTTTCCAATCCAGACTCCGAATGGAATCCTCGTTGTATTCAAAAATGTTTTCCTGCTGCTTTGCCATTCCACTCACGTTTAAGTAATGATCTCTCGGGAATACCCGGAAGTATTCAAAGATAAATCAATGCCCACCCTCCTAATGCTTAGGTTATCAACGGGATGTGCATAAATTGGATCAGTTCATGCTTTTCTTCATGGAACTGATCTGTTCCTGCAAATTGGAAACAAGATTGGCCAACTGACCAACATCCCATCGTTGTTGCTGTGCAACTTTGGTGATCACCATCTGTCCCTGCCAGATTTCTAAAATATCTTCTGCATTTACTTCGTATGGCTGAAAGGCTTTGTTGTCACTTGTAAGAATGACTTTGTTCTTTGCTTTGGGATTTCTGGACACTCTCTTGTAAACAATGCCCTCACTTCTGCTGACAACAATACAGGCGGCATGCTGCTTGACATCATCCAGCGAATCCAGTTTTTGTCCCACTATGATGGAACCACTGGGCGTAGGCAGCATACTGTCGCCTATGATTTCAAAAGCCCTGAAAAATCCATTGCCCAACATGGGCAGGGTGAAGGTATTCAGCTCATCAATGAACTCCTCATCAGCATATCCGGCCAAATATCCTGCTGCAGCTTTCATGGGAACAAAATGGATGACCTGGCTTTCGCTGCTACCCAGCTTCTGCTGCCTGCGCTTGGCAAGGTAATTTCCCTTGGGCTCGCTGAGATCCCTGCGCAACAGATCATCCAGACTGATGCGAAAATGATCGCTGACCATTTCCAGAACATCTATCCTTGGTTCGGCTCTCTCCTCTTCATAAGCACCCAGGAGGGATCTTTTGATCTGCAGCTTTTGAGCAAATTCTTCCTGGGTCATGCCCTTTAACTTCCTAAGATATTTCAGGTTTTGACCTGCAAATGACTGTGACATACTAATGAATTTGGGGCAATATACTAAATAATTTAGTTTTTAATTGTTTTTTGCTAAATTTTTTTGAAAGCCTTAAAAAACCGGGAGAAAGTCCTCCAGAAATATGTGGTAATTTCACTTCTTGATCAACCCAATATGAAAAAGAAGCAACCGGTAATTTTGGTCACCAACGATGATGGAATTTCAGCGCCAGGCATCCATCATCTGGTGGATGCTGTAAAAGATCTGGGACGGATTGTGGTGGTGGCGCCGGACAAACCACAGTCCGGCATGGGTCATGCCATTACCATCGGATTCCCGCTTCGACTGCACAAAGTGAGTTTCATGGAGGGGATAGAAGCCTGGACATGCAGCGGCACGCCAGCAGATTGTGTAAAACTGGCGGTTGACAAAATTCTGAAAGGGAAGCCCGACATCTGTCTGAGTGGCATCAACCACGGAGCCAATCATTCCATCAATGTTATCTACTCAGGAACCATGAGTGCTGCCATTGAAGCATCCATAGAGAATATTCCGGCTGCCGGTATCTCTTTGCTTGACTTTAGCCTGGAAGCAAATTTCGACGGTGCCAAACAATACACCAAAATCATCGTCGAAAAAATGCTTTCCAAAAAAGCCGACAAACACCTCTGCCTGAATGTGAACATCCCCAAAGGCGATGCCAGCCTCATAAGAGGAATTAAAGTTTGCAAACAAGCCTATGCCAAATATGATGAAGATTTCAAAGAGCGAAAAGATCCCTCCGGCAAGAAATACTTTTGGCTGACAGGTACCTTTCAAAACTTTGACAAGGCCAGGGATACAGATGTGTGGGCTTTGGAGCATAATTATGTAAGTGTTGTTCCGGTTCAGTATGACCTCACCAATTATGCACTTAAAAAGAAGATTGAAAAAGACTATACATGGCTTTCTTGAAAAAAGACAACTTTGTTTTTGGCATCCTCATAGGTCTGTTCGTTCCCGTATTGAGTTTCTTTGGATACTATTACTGGAAATTCAGCCTTTTTGGTTTCACAGATTTCATCAACACCCTTCAAGGAAACAAGCAATTGGTATCTGCCTTGAGCATTCCCTGTCTGCTGCTCAACATTGTATTGTTCACCGTCTACATCAACGGACAAAGGGATAAAACAGCAAAAGGCATTTTCACGGCATCGATTCTATATGCAGTTTCAGCACTTTTTTTCAAACTATTCGGTTAATACCAGGATTTGATGAAATACTATATCATTGCCGGAGAAGCTTCGGGAGATCTACATGGAAGCAGGTTGATCAGAGCGATCCGAAAAAATGATCCCAATGCTATGATCAGGGCCTGGGGAGGTGATCTGATGGCAAAGGAAGGTGCAAGCATCGTTAAACACTACCGTGACCTTGCCTTCATGGGCTTTATCGAAGTAGTGGCCAATCTACGCACCATCCTTCAAAACATGAAATGGTGCAAAAAAGACCTGACTGAATTCAATCCTGATATACTGATCTTGATCGACTATCCAGGCTTTAACCTGCCCATTGCAAAATTTGCCAAATCAAGGGGATTGAGAACGGCCTACTATATCTCCCCCCAGGTTTGGGCATGGAAGGAAGGGAGGGTCAACCTTATCAAAAAAGTGGTAGACAGGATGATGGTTATCCTTCCCTTTGAAAAGGATTTCTATGCCAAAAAAGGATACGATGTGACCTATGTGGGACACCCATTGATTGAGATCATTCAAGACCATCAACAAAACCAGGACCTGGCATCTGTGAAAAAAAACCTTGGATTGAGTGATGAAAAGAAAATCATTGCACTGTTGCCAGGTTCAAGAAAACAGGAGATCATCAAAAAACTGCCCATCATGCTGGAAACAACTGTTCAATTCCCTGATGAGGAATTTGTTGTTGCCCAGGCTCCCGGTATAACCGATGCATTCATGCACGACTTTACCAACCAATATCCCAATGTCAGGCTGTTAAAAGGAAATACCTATCAAATTTTGAGCGTTGCGGATGCAGCCTTGGTGACATCAGGAACTGCAACACTGGAAACAGCCCTCTTCGGTGTTCCTGAAGTGGTTTGTTATTTTGGATCTCCCCTAACCTATACAATTGCCAAAAAGCTGGTAAAGGTTCCATTCATCTCATTGGTCAACCTGATCATGGGTAAAATGGTGGTCAAAGAACTTATTCAGCATGAATTGACTCCTGACAACCTAAGCATAGAACTGAAGAAAATACTCGACCCCAGCATCCGTTCAAGGATCCAAAAAGATTACCTGGAATTATGGAACAAATTGGAGGCAGGGGGAAAAGCATCCGGACAGGCAGCAGCTGTCATTGAAAAAATGCTGCATTGATCATGGCTTTTATTTTTTGATAAAAAGCTTGACAACAATCACGATCAAAGCAAACAAGAAAAGGAGCAAAGAAATCCTGTTGATTCCATGCATGTACTTTATCCATTGGGTATCTGGAGCATCAGGGTCTTTTTTCTTCAAATAAAGATAAGTGGCGATTTGTTTCAGTACTCCCATGTGAATTGTATTGATGTAAAAATATGACCTAATGTTTGCATCCGTTCATTTTGTTAAACCACGAGCAGGCTGCACCCCCTGATATCGGCATGATCCACCCGTCCCAGGATCTCGAAATGACCATCTTCATGAAATCGCCCAAGATCATCTGTGGCTATAAATGCCATGGTATCTTTGTTTGCCAAATCGATGATATTGATTACCCCCGTTCTCATGGGGCATTCATTTGACTCCCATACTTCAAATGGATCGTCTGTTGACCTCAACAAAACGATCATGGTATCCGAAGGTTTGAAACAACCCTTCTCATATGAATATGCCTGAGACTGGAGTTCCGTCATGCCATATTCGGCGTGAATGGTTTCCACTCCCAACCCGCCCGTCAACACAGCATGCAATGATTCCCGGGTGATCTCCTTTTTTCTTCCTTTCATTCCGCCTGTTTCCATGACAATCGTATTTTTCAATTGCATGGGAAATTGTTCAGCAAAATCAAGCAGTGCATAGGTTACCCCCAACAAAATTGTTTTCTGTCCTCTTTTTTCGAGATGATACAAACGGTCTCGCAAGGCACTCAAATCATGTAGAAAAAAACCCGCCTCTTCATGATCCCCCAACTGGATGAAATGATCAGCCATGGCTACCAGAGATGAATTCCCCCTTTCAAGATAAGAAGGAAGCAATGCCAAAAAACAATAATCAGCGGGATCCCCATAGAACTGATAAAAATTCGCAACTGCGTTGTTCAGGTAATGTCGAAGATCTTTTATGCCATGGCGACTGTTAACAGACCCGGTTGTGCCGCTGCTTTCAAAACATATTTCAGGCTCAAAACTGCCTGTTGCCAATGGATGGGTTTTGAAAAATGAGATCGGCAGGAAAGGAATGCTGCTGATCCGTTCCACTTTATCTGCAGAAACCGATAATTGCTGGAGATAATCACGATAGAGCACATTGTGTTCCGCCTGAAACCTAAAAAGATCCAAAGCCCTTTGCTTCTTTTCCTCCGAAGAGGCAAGGGTTAAATCTTCCATAAAATGCGCGCTGTTGAATAGGTTTTTCAAGCTGAAACGGTTAATTTTGAACAGATAACAAAGGTACATGACAAAACGGTTCATCGCCTTACTGCTGCCTCTCTTCCTTTTCTCTTGCGGAAAGGAAACTTTTCAATCCAAACCACAGCTAAAGATTAAATCGGTCAGTGGATCAGTGGTTCCCATTGGGAGTGATCTTCAAATCCGAATGCGCCTGACCGACAAAGAAGGAGATTTTGTAGACACCATCTGGGTAAAAAAATCCACTACCCGTTGTGCCCAAAGCAATTTTGTCGATTCCTTCCTGTACCGGATTCCTGTTGAAACACCCAGAACCACAAACTTTGATGGCGAAGTATTGATCACCTTCAGCTATGCCATTGAATTACAACCCCGTTGCAATCGCAACGATACGGCCACTTTCAGCTTTTGGATGAAAGACGCCAAGGGCAACAAAAGCGATACGGCCAAAACGCAATCGATCATCATCTTACGCTAGTCTTTCAAAAAATTAGACTTATGTCCAAAACAACCAAGGCAAAATCAAAAAGTATTTTATCAACTGACTCCTACGCCTTTCTTCGCCAATATATCAACACTCCTTCTCCTACCGGTTTTGAATCAGGGGGACAAAAACTATGGTTGAATCATGTGAAGCCGCATGTTGATGAAATCATGACAGATCCCTATGGATCGGTTGCTGGCATCATCAATCCCGGTGAGAAATTCAAAGTGGTGATCGAAGCACATGCCGATGAGATCAGTTGGTTTGTCAACTATATTGCTGATTCCGGCCTAATCTACCTGAAGAGAAACGGAGGTGTTGATCACCAAATCGCACCCGGTAAAAGGGTTTTGATCCATGGCAAAAAAGGGGCTGTAAAAGCTGTTTTTGGTTGGCCTGCCATCCATACCAGGATCGGAGGAGGTGAAAGAAAAGACCCCCAGCCTGCTGTGGAAAACCTCTTTCTGGACTGTGGTGCCAAAAACAGAAAAGAAGTGGAAGCGCTGGGCATCCATATTGGGGCGGTAGCTACCTATGAAGAAGGATATGATGAATTGGCCTATGACTATATCATCGGGAGGGCTTTGGACAACCGGATTGGTGGATTCATGATCGCAGAAGTGGCAAGAATGATCAAGGCCAGCAAGAAGAAACTCCCCTATGCTTTGTATGTTGTAAATGCTGTGCAAGAGGAAATTGGTCTTCGTGGAGCAGAAATGATGGCAAGGCGCATCAAGCCAGATGTGGCCATCATCACAGACGTTACACATGATACCACTACACCAATGGTCAACAAGATCATTGAGGGAGATGTTGCCTGCGGAAAAGGCCCTTCCCTTGCCTTTGGACCAGCGGTTCACAACAAATTGCTCAACCTGGTGGAAGATGTTGCTTCCAAGAAAAAAATACCGGTGCAAATGAGAACAGTCTCCCGCAGCACTGGAACAGACACCGATTCATTCGCATATGCCAATGATGGTTGTCCCTCTGTTCTCATTTCCATTCCCTTGCGGTACATGCACACAACCGTTGAAATGTTGCATAAAAATGATGTTGAACATACCATTCAACTCATGTATGAGACATTGATGTCCATCAGTCCCAAAACAAACCTCAGCTATTTCTAATCGCTGTTATTTTTGGCCATTCTCAATTGAAGAGAGATCAGGTGATGCGACAAGCCTGACTGAAAATGGGATCTGGCGTATTGGAAATTGAATTTGATGAATTGAAGTCTCATGCCATAACTGAACCCAGTCAGTCCACTGGCTATGTTGCTGAAGGAAAGTTCCTTGCGTCTTAAAAAATTGTACCCCGCACTAAGGGTGATCCTTTCTCCCAAAAGTATATCTGTACCCAAAATAAGATGACTGATCAACTTATCCCCCCACCCAGCCAGACCTGCCCTTCCATAGTTGGCTGCATTGAAACTGGTATCATTGTACAAAATATCAAATTGGTTCATTCTTTGTGCAGTCAATGAAAAACGCAAAGGCGATTTGTCCAGTTTTTTGGTTATCCCCAATACCATATCGAAAGGCAGATCCTCTCCCTGACCATTGTAGGTTCGCAATTGTGATCCCATATTCTTGGCACTGAATCCGATCTGAAAATTCCTTGTTGTGTCTTGATAGCCAATGCCTGCATCTGCTGCCAAACCAATACTGGAAAAAAGACCATAGCGAGAGTTAATGCCTTTTAGGGTGATCCCAAAACGCCAACGATCACCATACTTTCTGGTAACGGTCAGGCCCACCATCTGATCATATGCCCTGAAAACCCCTGTGATGTTTCCACCGGCATCTGTCTGATCCTCCATCCCATACGTTAAATGGGAGATGCCCAAGGCCAGATCGGTATTCGTTCTTTTTTCATGAAAACCCACCAATCCATAAAGACTTGTTATGCCTGGAGCCAAAAAACCAAAGTGGGCAGCCGTTTGCAGATGATGTTCTTTTTGCAGCAAGGCAGGATTTTCTGTCAACATACCAATGCCTCCCGTGAAATCAGATACATTCCTGCCTCCAAGTGAAGCAGCCCTGGGCACCTGTTGCAACTTTAAAAAATTATAAGTGGATGAGCCCCCCAATGTCTGAGCGAACAGCTTTCCTGTTATAAAAAAGGTCAGGAACATGAATATGAAACGGAAGGCCATTCCCGAAGGTAAAGACGAAGTGGGTAAAATGAAAATCCCCCATGAAAATGGGGGAGATTCTTTAACCCTTAAAACAACCAACATAAGAGAATTGATTCTCTCGTTTGATTAAAACACTCAAAGAAATTATTTGGTTCAATGATTTTGAAAAAAAATTAAAAAAGTGCCAAATCCAGCACTTGTTGCATGGTTTTTACGTAGTGGAAACGCATTCCTTTGATGAACTCGGGACTAATCTCCTGTACATCCTTCTCATTTTGACTGCAAAGGATGACCTCTTTGAGTCCTGCCCTTTTGGCCGCCAGGATCTTTTCTTTGATCCCCCCGACAGGCAGAACCTGCCCCCGCAAGGTGATCTCCCCTGTCATGGCCAGGTAAGGCTTTACCTTTCTGCCGGTAAAGGCGGATGTCAGCGCTGTCATCATGGTGATACCGGCACTGGGACCGTCCTTGGGCACTGCCCCTTCGGGCACATGGATATGGATATTTTTTTTCTTGAACAATTCTGCATCCAACCCTAATTTTTTGGCATTGGATTGAAGGTAGGTAAGTGCTGTCTGGGCGCTTTCCTTCATTACCTGCCCCAAATTACCGGTCAACTGCATATCCCCTTTCCCATCACTCAAACTGGTTTCAATGAACAAAATATCTCCTCCTACATAGGTCCATGCCAGCCCCACAGCAACCCCCGGCATATTCGCCGTTTTGTATATCTCATTGCTGTAACGGGGTTTACCCAAAATGCGTGCTACGTCTTTCACAGAAAGCGTGGCCTTTATCTTTCCCTTTAAAGCAACATCCTTGGCCAGGCTTCTCATGATGCTGGCCAATTGCCTGTCGAGTTCCCTTACTCCACTCTCCCTTGTATAATTCTCAATAATATGGGTCATGACGGGAGAGCTGATCTTAAAACTGAATTTTTCCAGGCCATGCAACTCCTTCTGTTTGGGAAGAAGGTGGGTCTGGGCTATTTTCTCCTTTTCTTCAACCGCATACCCTGTCAGATCAATGATTTCCAACCTGTCTCGCAAAGCAGGTTGAATTCCCTGTATGTCGTTGGCGGTTGCGATGAAAAGCACTTTGCTCAGATCATATTCCAGTTCCAAATAATTATCATAGAAAGCATTGTTCTGCTCGGGATCCAATACTTCCAACAAGGCAGAGGAAGGGTCGCCCCGGAAATCTTTGCCCACCTTGTCTATTTCATCCAGGATCATTACCGGATTAGAAGACTTGATCTTTCTCAGGGATTGAAGAATCCTTCCGGGCATGGCCCCAATATAGGTTTTACGGTGACCCCTGATTTCACTTTCATCATGCAATCCTCCCAAACTAAAGCGAACATACTTCCTGCCAATAGCACTGGCAATGCTTTTGCCCAGGGATGTTTTTCCGATACCGGGAGGGCCTACAAAACAAAGAATAGGACTTTTCATGTCTCCCTTCAATTTGAGAACGGCCAGGTACTCCAGAATCCTCTCCTTGATCTTGTGCATTCCATAATGATCTTTGTCCAATACCTTCTTTGCTTTTTTCAGATCATAATGATCTTCTGTATACTCCTCCCAGGGGAGTTCCAACATCAGATCGATGTGGTTGTAAACTGTTGAATAGTCCGGAGTGCTAGCATGCATTCGTTCCAGCTTTTCAATTTCTTTTTGAAACATTTCCTTTGCGGCAGCAGACCATTTTTTGGCTTCTGCCTTTTTCTTCATTTCCTGAATCTCACGGTCATTGCTATCACCCCCCAATTCATCCTTGATGCTTTTCAGCTGCTGCTGCAGAAAATACTCCCGCTGCTGTTTGTCCAATTCCGTCTTGGTCTTGGTGGTCACTTTGTTTTTGAGCTCAACAAACTGCAATTCCTTTTGCAACAGTTTCAGCAGCATTTCTGCCCTCTGCCGCATGTCATTCATTTCCAACAAAGCCTGTTTCTCCATCAGTTCTCCGTTGAGATTGCTTCCCACAAAATGAATGAGAAAGGATGGATTTTCTATGTTTTTGAGGATGATAGAGGCTTCAGTAGGGATATTGGGGGAAAGCTGAATAATCTGTGAAGCAAGATCCTTGATCGAAGCAACAGATGCATCAAATGATTGGTCATCTGCTATCAATTCTTCTTCCAGCACCAGGATCTGACCTTTGAAATAGGGTTCCTCAGCCGTCACTTTTTGAAGGGAGAAGCGCTTTTTCCCCTGGAGGATGGCTGTTGTTCCGCCATCCGGCATCTTGATCAACTTGATGATCTTGGCTACCGTTCCGATCAAAACAAGATCACTTATTCCGGGGTCTTCCACATTGCTGTCTTTTTGTGACAATACCCCTACCAATTTGTCAGTCTTGTATGACTCAGCAATTGCTTTTATTGATTTATCCCTTCCTACGGTAATAGGAATGACAACGCCTGGAAAAAGTACTGTATTCCGAAGGGGAAGCAAGGGTAGTTCAGCGGGAATAGGAGTATCATCTGCCCCCTCTGTACCATTTTCATTCAACGGGATAATGGGCATGAAGTCCATTTCTTCTTCTTGCTGCAAATAATTCATTTTGAATTCCATTTTTTCACATTTTGCGACAATATGTCACTCGACCTGCATTCAAAGCCCAAGCGGGGCTTGATCGGTACTATAGCTCAAGTTTGATGCCAATAAAAAAATCCCAGGTCAAACCCGGGATTTTCAACCAACAGAAGATCATATCATAGTGCAAGTCCAACGCCAATTTGAAGCGTCTTGCTTTTCCATTTTTCGGCTGTTGCAACATTTTGAATATCATTGATATCCGTTAGCCCAATTGCATATCGGCCATATATCCTGAAACCCAAAAGATTGAGCTGGGCACCTCCCAACAAAGAAAGATCGCCTGATTTGAAGGCACTGGCTGCATTTCCTGTAAAAGATTGGTTCTTGTCTCGAAGAATCCCGAATTGCGGCCCCACCTGAAATGAAATGAGTTTTACAGGTTTAATGGTAAGCAACACCGGAATGTTGATATAATTCAATTTGATGGTAGCCAAATTGGCCAGATCAGGACGAAGGGCATCAAAGGAAGAGGAAGGTGTAACGCTTGTTTGACTCCACAATACTTCCGGCTGTATCCCCCATTTCTTGCTGAGCATGATTTCAGCGAAACCACCAGCATGGTATCCAAAGTTAAATCCTTGGTCAAATTGTATTCCAGTAAGCCCAGTGATATTGGCACCTACTTTACCGCCAATTTTAAATCCTTGTGCATGTAGAAAAGCTGCATTCAGAAAAACTGCGATGATAAAAAATAATACTTTTTTCATGATGCCATTTTTAAGACAGTGAATAGATAGATTGTATCGATAAAGAATGTATACGGATCAACATATTAAAATGTTATACCTACGGATAAATTAAAAATATGTGCCCATTGGCTACTGGTGGCCGACTGAAAATAATACCCCATAAAATAGCCTCCCGAAAAAGAAAAGGCTCCCTTGTACCAGGAAAGATTTAAAGAGGCTGCAGCTGTTTGCAGCATAAAATTGGAAGTGGTGGATGAAGACCTGAAATTATAACGCTCTCTAACCCTTCCCAGATCCTCCAACTTTGAACGGGGTCCATATCCCATATTTCGAGAAAGCGGAGTTGAATTGTATTGCTGAATTCCACCGATTAAACTTAACTGAGGGAGAACTGTCAGCATGTCTCCATTTGCCAACACATCAGAAAAATTAAAACTATGGGATATACCTGCGATCACAGAAAAATCATTGATCGTGATTCTTGAGGTATCGGTGACCCAAATGGTATTTCCTCTAACAGAAACTGGAATGGTGGAAACATCCTTATAACTTCCTTCTGCCCACCCCAATGTGAGCGAGGGCCTGATCCATGTCTTTCTCATCTGAAAATAACCATATACCTCATTGTCATAGGGAGTTGCAAAACTATTTGTCGGATCTGTTTTTAGATAGCGGGTATAGGAAATTCCTGCCATCGATTTGCTGCCTATGAAATCATAGGATGGTGTAAAAGCCATTTGATAAAGTCCCGCAGCAGAAGTGCCGGGTCTCACATAAGCAGTTGAAGTCATCCCTAAACCAGACTTATGGTAATAGGATACTGAAGGAAGAATTGCAGCCCCTGAAGAGGTCTGCTGGGCATTGAAGGCATTGTTCGTGCTGCTAAAAAGGCGATTGCTTACAGATACGGTTGCAGAAAAAAAACTTTTCTGATTGCCTGAGGAATCAAGCATTCCTTTTAACTCTTTCAACAAACTATCCTTGTCCATCAAGGAAAGATCAGCCCTTATGGCTGCGGTATCAATTTTTGTAAGCTGTGCACTTGAATGAAATCCAAGCAATAAAAAAAGGGAAACAAAAGTGAAGGATCGGAAGCTGGTCATTTTCATGTTTTGGTATTGTTTTGACAAGAAAACCTACAGCAAGATATAAAAGGAATTGTTAAAGTCAGGTCAATTCCATGAAGGTGATCTCAGGAAGGATTCCAACCCTGCCGGGATAACCCAAAAACCCAAAGCCTCTGTTAACATACAATTTTTGATGTTCCTTTTGATAAAGGCCCGCCCATTGGCGGTATACATATTGAACCGGGCTCCACCGAAAACCTGGGATTTCAACCCCAAATTGCATACCGTGCGTGTGCCCGGAAAAAACCAGATCAATATCTGCATAATGCTTACACACTTCCGCCTCCCAATGGCTTGGGTCATGGCTTAGCAGCATTTTGAATGGATATTTATCAGAACCCTCATAGGCCTTTGAAAGATCTCCGTATTTGCTAAATCTTGCCTTGGCACCCCAGTTCTCGACACCGATCAATGCTATTTGTTCTCCCCCCCTTTCAATGGGCACATGTTCATTCAACAACAACCTCCACCCCATCTCCCGATGGATGGCTTTCAATTTTTCCAGGTTGGCAGCCTTTGCTTCCTGGCTTTCCCAGGGAACATAATCACCATAATCGTGGTTGCCCAATATGCTATACACTCCCAATGGTGCCTTGAGTCTTGAAAAGACCTTTTTCAGGTCCTCCATTTCGTCAGCCACATTGTTGACAAGATCTCCTGTGAAGAAAATTATATCGGGCTCCATGTCCAGCATCTTTTGTACCCCTTTGGCTACTGCTGCATGATCCGTAAGACTGCCGGAATGAATGTCTGAGATCTGAAGAATCTTCAATCCCCTGAACGCTTCCGGCAAATGTTTGAAGTGCAATTTGACTTTTTCAACCTTGTAGCTGTACTTGTTGGAAAATCCATACAAGAGGGACCCAAATAAGCTTCCTCCAATGCCTATGCCCAACCAAGACAAAAAAATGGATCGGGTGATGGGTTGGTCATCTGTCAGCTTTTCTGATCCCGCGAGCTTAAGTGCCTTTACCCCACCCCATTGTAAAATTCTTCTTAGATCGTCGACCAGGAAAAAAAGGGATGCAATCAGCTTGGCAATGAAAAATCCTACCACAATGGCAAAAACTTGGGTCCTGATAAAGCCAGGTAAGTTTTCAAAACCAATATAGGGTATCAACAGAAATAACAAAATAGCCACTACGGTAAACGACCAATAGATCGCATGAATGATCAGCCGATAACGGCCGGGAAGGGTTTCTGTAACCAATCTAAGGGCCTGAAACACATAGAGATCAATGGAGACCATTACAATAATGAACAACCAGGAGCCGAAAAGTTTTTTCATGGGGCTAAAATAGCTGAAAAGGATAACATATAATTATGGGGAATGTTCCGTCAAATGGACCTGAAATTGTAAATTTGTTGTCCTTCAACCCCAAAAACCATAAGCTTCATGGCTCGGATCATCGGTGTAGCAAATCAAAAAGGTGGAGTCGGCAAAACAACCACAGCCATCAACCTGGCAGCAAGTCTTGCCGTGCTGGAATACAAAACATTGCTGGTAGATGCAGATCCACAGGCAAACAGTACATCGGGGGTTGGATTCGATCTTCAAAACATTCAGCAGAGCATTTATGATTGTATGGTGGGTGATGCCAAAGCTTCAGATACAATTTTAAAAACAGAAATCCCCAACCTTGACCTCATCCCCTCCCATATTGACCTTGTAGGCGCTGAATTGGAGATGATCAACTATCCCCAGCGGGAAAATGTAATCAAGAATATCCTTGATGAGATCAGGGATCAATATGACTTTATTGTGATCGATTGCTCTCCTTCTTTGGGATTGATTACCGTCAATGCATTGGTTGCAGCAGATTCAGTTGTGGTTCCTGTTCAGGCAGAATTTTTTGCCCTTGAAGGCTTGGGTAAACTCCTGAATACCATCAAGATCGTACAAAGCAGACTAAACCCTTCTCTTGCGATTGAAGGAATTCTCATGACCATGTATGATATGCGGTTGAGACTGTGCAATCAAATTGTCAGTGAAGTGAGAAGACATTTTGAAGACATGGTTTTCAATACACTCATCAACAGGAACTCCAGGCTCAGCGAAGCCCCCAGTGTAGGAAAACCTGTCATACTCTATGATGCAGAAAGCAAGGGTGCCATCAATTATTTAAACCTGGCCAAAGAGATTCTGCAAAAAAACAATCTCACCAAAATAAAGGAATCCGAAAGAACTTTAAATTCAGATGATGAGTAACAACCCTTCCAATAAAAAAGAGGCATTGAACAGAGGAATCCGCTCACTACTCGGGAGCATCGATTCCGAATTAAAAAATCCTGCGGGAAACCTCAAACAAGAAGTTGTATCAAAAAACACTTCCATATCGAGAATCGCGCTGGATGATATCATTCCAAACCCGAAGCAACCAAGGCAGGATTTTGACAGCAAAGCATTGGAGGAACTTGCCCAGTCCATCAAATTGCATGATATCATTCAACCGCTTACCGTCAAGCCGCTTCCATCAGGCAAATACAAACTCATTGCCGGTGAGAGAAGGTGGAGAGCCTCGAAATTGGCTGGCATCAAAGAAGTTCCTGTTTTCATCAGAGAAGCAGATGATAAGCAAGTATTGGAGTTGGCTCTTCTGGAAAACCTTCAAAGAGAAAACCTCAATGCAATAGAGATCGGGTTGAGCTACCAAAGACTCATGGATGAGTGCTCCATGACCCAGGAAGAAGTGGCCGCCACGATGGGAATGGACAGGAGTACCGTATCGAATTACATACGCATGCTTAAACTCCCCCCTGATATCATCGTAGCGGTAAGAAATGGGTCCCTTTCCATGGGGCATGCAAGGGCATTGATCAATGCTGGAGAAGTCGACAAACAATTGTATGTCTTCAATACCATTGTGTCCAAAAAACTTTCTGTACGCCAGACTGAAGATTTGGTAAAACAATTGTACAAACCAGGGAAGCAAAAAACAGTTGGTGACACAAAACCAAAGGGACAATTTGGTAAGATACAGGACCAATTATCTGGCCATTTTGGCACAAAGGTCAAAATTGAACACCACCATACCGGCAGAGGTAAAATCACCCTTGAGTATTACTCTGTGGAAGAACTCAATGGGTTATTGGAAAAAATGAACGTGAACATTCATTGATGAGCGGAAGATGCATATTCTTCATGCATTTGCTGCTGATCACCTGCCTCAGCATGAATTTTGTAAATGCCCAAAACATTTCAAAAACAGTTTCTGTCGCCGATACAAGCAAGAAGATCGATACCAGTCACAAAAAAGAACGATCCATTGCCAGTAAAGCCGCCTTGAGGTCTGCTGTATTGCCCGGACTTGGTCAGATCTATAACAAGAAATATTGGAAACTACCCATTGTATATGGTTTGCTCGCCATTCCGGTGAGTACTTTCCAATACAACAGCAGTTGGTATAAAAAAACCAGGTATGCCTACACCGTGAGGGCCACCCAGGATACCGCAAACTATGCCAACATTGCACCAGAACTACAACCCATTTCAACTTCTTCCCTAAGGCTGTACAGAAATCAATTCAGGAAGAACATGGACTTCTCGGTGTTAGGTTTATTGGTCATGTGGGGGCTCAATGTTGTAGATGCTACGGTAGATGGTCACCTTAGAAAATTTGATATCGGCGATGAACTGACCCTTGGCATCAAACCAGCCTTTTCTTCAGGAACAGGACAAATCGGACTGACCGCTACCTTACAATGGGGAGATAAAAAATCATCAAAATAATCAAGACATAAACAGAAGATCATGAACATAGCATTGATTGGATATGGAAAGATGGGTAAAACCATTGAACAGGTTGCCCTGAGCAGAGGACATCAGGTGGAACTAAAAATCGATCTGGCGAACCTGGAAGATTTCAATGCAGAAAAAATGAGCAAAGTTGATGTTGCGATTGAATTTACCAGTCCACATACGGCCTTTGCAAACGTCAAAAGTTGTTTGAATTTTGGAACACCCGTGGTATGTGGTTCTACTGGATGGTTGGATGATCTGACTGCAGCAGAACAGCATTGCAAGGAATTAAATGGCAGCTTTCTTTGTGCCAGTAATTTCAGTGTGGGTGTCAATATTTTTTTCGAGCTGAACAAAAAGCTGGCACAGCTCATGGAAGGCCAGCAGCAATACAATGTCAGTGTAAAAGAAATCCACCATACCCAGAAAAAAGATGCTCCCAGCGGAACAGCCATCACCCTCGCAGAACAGATCATCGCCAACAATAGCTCCAAGTCTAGCTGGGTCAATCATTCTTCCAACAATGCTCAAGAGCTGTCCATCATCAGCGAAAGAACGGATCCATATCCAGGACTGCACGAAGTAAACTATCAATCAAGCATAGACGAGATTACCATCATCCACAATGCACACAGCAGGGATGGGTTTGCATTGGGGGCGGTATTGGCCGCTGAATACATTGCAACAAAAAAAGGTATATTTACCATGAAAGATGTTTTAGGATTCGGAAACTGACAAAATGCTCAACAAGAAGACCCAATATGCTTTTCAGGCACTCATGTACCTTGCAGAACACAAGGAGGAAGGGCCTTTGTTGATTGCAGATATTGCCAAGAAAAAAAAGATTCCGCTCAAGTTTCTGGAGAACATTTTATTGGAATTGCGGAAAGAAGGAATCCTGGAAAGCAAGAAAGGGAAAGGAGGAGGTTACTTTCTTAAACTGGCTCCCAATAAAATCAGGTTAGCAGATATTATCCGCAAAATTGATGGTCCTATCGCCATGCTTCCCTGTGCCAGTTTGTATTTTTATGAAAGGTGCAAGAACTGTGATGAAAAGAATTGTGGACTTCATGACACCATGGTATTGGTTAGGGATGCCAATCTAAAAATTCTTGAATCGAAAACCGTGGCCGATTTGGTCCGAAAATAATACTGCTCACCAATTGATGAGCTTCACCATTGCTTCAAGATAACGCTGGTCTATTTCATCAAAACTTTCAAGTTCACTGCTGTCAACATCCAATACAGCTATCACTGAACCCTCTTTGAATACGGGTACCACAATCTCGCTTTTAGACAAACTGCTGCAGGCAATATGCCCGGGAAACTTTTCTACATCCGGAACAACAATGGTTTCAGCTTTCTCCCAGGCTGTACCGCATACTCCCCTGCCCTTTCGAATGCGCGTGCACGCTATGGGGCCCTGAAAGGGGCCCAAAACCAACTCGTCTTCTTTGACAAGATAGAAGCCTACCCAGAAGAAATTGAACTGTTCTTTTAAGGCAGCCACAAAGTTGGCCATGTTCGCCACCAGATCACGCTCTCCCTCCAATAGTGCCTTGATCTGTGGTAACAATCCCAGAAATTGTTCTTCTTTTGTGCCAGCTGCAACTTTCAGGTCCTCTGCCATTTGAAGTAGAATTATTGTTTGAGAAGTTGATCGATGGTTGCTGAAAATTCCTTCTTGAATCTTTCATGATGAATGCCTGTAGCCGGTCCTTCATAACCAGCATGGGTTTGTTGAACCTTGCCATCTTTTCCCAGGATGATCATGGAAGGAAATGCTTTTATCGGTGTCATCTGTGGAAGTGTTTTTTCCGTCCTACGCTCATCCGATGAAGTAACACCTGTAATCAACATAGGGTATTCAACTTTGAATTTATCCCTGAACCGAGAGAGACTTTTTCTTGCCTTGGCAAATTCGAGAGAATATTCGTAGGCCAGCCCAATAATTTCCAGCCCCCTGTCTTTGTTTTTCCTGTAATAATCGCTGAGAAAAGCCGTCTCATCCATGCAGTTGGGACACCAGGAACCCATGATCTGAATGACGACAACTTTGTTCTGAAAACGTTGATCGTTGATCGACACCCAGTTGCTATCCAGGTCCAGAAACCTGAAATTCAGTTTTGTATTGGGGTCTCTGACCTTCATGACGGCTTCAGATCCATCCAGCTCAACATTCAGGTCTTTCACTGCTTCCCATCTTTCCAGGTAAGTAGGGCCGCTTGCAAAAACACCATTCACCATATTACCTTGCTTGTCAACTTTTGCAGCAAAATAAAAAGCATTGGTTCCATCAAAGGTGGTAAGTGTCAAACTATCCCCGGCAATGGTTCCTTCCAGAAACCGATAGTCCCCCGTTGGCGTAAGAAAGGTGCCTTTCAATTTGTTGCCTACTTGACTGAATTCAGCAATGGCCATGCTGCGCTTGCCCTCAGGATTGGTGAATGTTGTCTTCCAGCGACCACTGATATTTTTTGAGGGAGTTGATGATGACAATTGGATGCGCTCAGCCCCTTTTTGTATAAGAAGCGGCATGTAGACATCTCCCTTAGAACCAACTTTTTTCCATTGGCCTTCATATCCCATTAAATTCTTCTTCAACAATAATTCAGCATCAAAGAATGGCATGTTGACCAATAAGGAATCTGCTTTCTGGCGAATCTCTGTTATTTGGATTCGCTCATCTGCATTCCTGATTTCCCAACCAATTCCTTTTGCAGTGCGGCTTTCAATGATGTTGAACACAATATCAAATCCATCTGCCCGTTTCAACACAGCCCTATAGGATTGCTGTGCATGAAGGGCAAGAGATTGCAAAAAGAAAAAGAAGATCAGCGCATGAATCTTATTCATACCAGGATTTAAATATTAAGGAACATGTCTTTGGTCATTTTAGCCAGATCATAATCAGGTTTCCATCCCCAGTCTGCACGCGCGCTGGAATCGTCAATGGATTTGGGCCAGCTGTCGGCTATCTGTTGACGGTAATCAGGAGCATAATCCAAGACAAAATCCGGTACATGCTTTTGGATCTCTGCTCCAATCTCTGCTGGAGAAAAACTCATGCCTGATAGGTTGTAAGATGTTCTGATCTTAATTTTTTCGGACGGCGCTTCCATGAGTTCTATGGTTGCCCTGATGGCGTCGGGCATGTACATCATGGGCAGATGGGTATTCGCATGGAGAAAGGATGTGTATCGCTTTTTTTCCTTGGCTGCATGGAAAATCTCCACAGCATAATCGGTGGTGCCACCACCGGGAGAAGACTTATAGCTGATCAATCCGGGATACCGCAAACTCCTAACATCCACACCGTATCGCTGGTGGTAATAATTGCACCAGAATTCACCGGCATATTTGCTGATGCCATAGACCGTGATAGGTTCGATGATGGTATGCTGGGGACAATCGATTTTGGGTGATGTGGGACCAAAAACAGCGATGCTACTGGGCCAATAAACCTTTTTAAGTCCTTCTTCCTTGGCGATGTCCAACACATTCAACAAGGACTGCATGTTCAGGTTCCAGGCCAAAGGGGGATTTTTTTCGCCGGTTGCTGACAAGATAGCTGCCAGTAAATAGATCTGCGTTATGTTCTGCCGGATAACCTGTACATGCAACATCTCCTTGTTCATGACATCCAGGCTCACATATGGGCCAGTTCCTTTCAAAAGATCATTCTCTTCCCGAAGATCAGAAGCTACAACATTGGCGCCTCCGTAAATCTTTCTCAAAGCAAGTGTCAGCTCAACTCCTATTTGTCCGCTTGCCCCGATGACCAGTATTCTTTCTTTTTTCATTTTCCGGTTTTGATCGAATTGCAAACTTATCAAATCTATTGGAACCCGCGTATCTTTGCGGAATGCAAGCATTCCTGAAAGAGTTGTTCCGAACACAACAATTTGATGAGAAAAACTTTTTTTTGATCGCCGGGCCCTGTGTCATTGAAAATGAAGAGATTTTGGATGAAGTAGCCGAAAAAGTATACCGTATTTGCCAAAACATGGGTATCCCATTCGTCTTCAAATCATCTTACAGAAAAGCCAACAGGACCAGTAGCAAATCCTTTACCGGGTTGGGAGACGAAACAGGACTCGAATTGTTGAAAAAGATTGGCCAGCGCTACCAACTGCCTACCACTACCGATATCCATGCGGCAGATGAGGCAGCCATGGCTGCTCCTTACGCAGATATTCTGCAGATACCCGCTTTCTTGTGCAGGCAGTCTGACCTGCTGAAAGCAGCCGGAGAAACAGGAAAGCTGGTGAACATCAAAAAGGGACAGTTCGTCAGTGGAGAGGCAATGAAATTTGCAGTGGACAAAGTACGCAATACAGGCAATAATCAGGTGATGTTGACCGAAAGAGGAACAACCTTTGGCTACCAAGACCTGATCGTGGATTACAGAAACCTGCCGATCATGGCTTCACAGGGCGTTCCGGTGATAATGGACTGCACCCATTCACTACAACAACCCAATCAGGTATCAGGAGTTACCGGAGGAAACCCTGAAATGATCGGAACCATTGCCAAGGCTGCCATCGCCACGGGAGCGGATGGCCTATTCATCGAAACCCATCCAGACCCTTCCAAAGCACTCAGTGATGGGGCCAACATGTTGAAATTAGACAGATTGGAGGCACTGCTGGAAAGTCTGGTCAGAATCAGAAAGGCAGTGCTTTAGTTGTATTTCAAAGGATTGCGCCTGCCCTCCAGAATATAGCGCTTCAGGTTCATCCAGAAAGCAAGGATGAAATAAAAAACCACGGGGGATCCCAAGGTCAGGCAGGAAATATAAATGAAGTATTTACGGATGGTAAAAGTGGAAATGCCCATGATCTCACCGATACGGGTACAAACACCGAAAACCTGCCATTCTATGTAGTTTCTCAGCCTTTCCATGATACAAATATAAAAAATGCCCTTTATAGTTGAAACAGTTGGTGCACGCAAATGAATTAACTAATTTTGCGCAGCAAAAGTTTAAATCAACTACCATGGTATTCGATCTCGACCTCATTCAGAAAACCTACCGGGAAATGCCCGCTAAGGTTGATGCAGCCAGGAAAGCTTTGGGCCGCCCCCTCACCCTTGCAGAAAAAATCCTTTTTTCACACCTCTGGAAAGGTGTTGAACCCAGGGATTTTGAGAGAGGAAAAGCCTATGTTGATTTTGCCCCCGACAGGGTTGCGATGCAGGATGCAACCGCTCAAATGGCGCTCTTGCAGTTTGATACAACCGGTCGAAAAAAAGTAGCGGTTCCTTCAACAGTGCATTGCGATCACCTGATCGTAGCCAAAGAGGAAAGCAAGACTGACCTGAAAAAAGCCGTTACAGAAAACGAAGAAGTTTACAATTTTCTTTCTTCCATTTCCAATAAGTATGGCATAGGATTCTGGAAACCCGGTGCTGGTATCATTCACCAGGTGGTCCTGGAAAACTATGCTTTCCCCGGCGGAATGATGATCGGAACCGATTCACATACCGTGAATGCAGGTGGATTGGGCATGGTTGCCATCGGTGTGGGTGGTGCTGATGCCTGTGATGTGATGGCGGGACTGAGCTGGGAATTGCTGATGCCCAAATTGATCGGTGTGAAATTGACCGGAAAGCTGAATGGATGGACATCCCCCAAAGACGTGATCCTGAAAGTGGCGGGTATCCTGACCGTAAAGGGAGGAACCAATGCCATCGTTGAATACTTCGGTGAAGGCGCCACCAGCATGAGCTGTACAGGAAAAGGCACCATTTGTAACATGGGTGCTGAGATCGGAGCCACCACCTCAACCTTTGGCTATGACGAAAGCATGGCCCGGTATCTTCGTTCAACCGGCAGAGCGGCAGTTGCAGAAGCAGCTGACCAGGTAAAAGAATACCTGACCGGAGACGCTGAAGTATATGCCAACCCAGAAAAATATTTTGACAAGGTCATTGAGATCAACCTCAGTGAACTGGAACCACACCTGAATGGTCCCTTTACACCAGACTTGGCCACCCCTATTTCACAAATGAAAGAGGCAGCTGCCAAAAACAACTGGCCTACAAAAGTGGAAGTGGGATTGATCGGTAGCTGTACCAACTCATCCTACGAAGACATCAGTCGTGCAGTGAGCCTGGCCAAGCAGGTAGCAGAAAAAGGCTTGAAGACCAAGGCTGAATTCACCATTACACCGGGTTCAGAACTGGTACGTTATACCATTGAGCGCGATGGATACCTGGATACCTTTGCCCAGATCGGTGCAACTGTATTTGCCAATGCATGCGGACCCTGTATCGGTATGTGGGACAGGATGGGCGCTGAAAAGCAAGAAAGAAATACAATTGTACATTCCTTCAACAGAAACTTTGCCAAGCGTGCTGACGGCAACCCCAATACATTGGCCTTTGTTGCCAGTCCTGAATTGGTTACTGCCCTTGCTATTGCAGGCGATCTAACTTTCAACCCCATCACTGACACCCTGATCAATGAAAAGGGCGAAGCAGTAAAGCTGGATCCACCATCTGGTGATGAATTGCCTACCAAAGGTTTTGCGGTGGAAGATGCGGGCTATCAAGCTCCTGCAGAAGATGGAAGCGGCGTTGTGATCGATGTGAAAAGCGATAGCAAACGTCTTCAGCTCCTCTATCCTTTTGCAGCCTGGGAAGGAACTGACCTGAAAGGATTGAAACTTCTGGTCAAAGCCAAAGGAAAATGTACCACTGACCATATCTCCATGGCCGGTCCCTGGTTGAAATTCAGGGGACACCTGGATAACATCAGCAACAACATGTTGATCGGAGCAGTGAACTATTTCAATGAAAAAACAGACTCGGTCAAGAATCAATTGACCGGTGAATACGGACCCGTACCGGCTACACAGCGTGCCTACAAGGCTGCAGGAATCGGAAGCATTGTGATCGGTGACGAAAACTACGGCGAAGGTTCCTCAAGAGAGCATGCCGCCATGGAACCCCGTCACCTGGGGGTTCGTGTGGTGATGGTAAAATCTTTCGCGAGGATCCATGAGACCAATCTGAAAAAGCAGGGCATGCTCGCATTGACCTTTGCCAACAAGGAAGATTATGAAAAGATCCAGGAAAATGATTCCATCGATGTGGTAGGCCTGACCCATTTCGCTCCAGGAAAATCCCTTCAGATCGTATTGAACCATGCAGATGGCAGCCAAGAGACGATCGAGGCCAACCACAGCTACAATGACCAGCAGATCGAGTGGTTCAAGGCTGGTGGTGCCCTCAATGTGATCAGGGCCAATGCTGCGAAGTAATCCATTTCAAACAAAATCTACCAAAGGAAAGGCCAAAAGCCTTTCCTTTTTTTCATGCTACAATATCAATAAATTGCACCTGAACATTCAATGAACCCAATCATGATGAAACCCCTATCTGCCGCTGCCATACTTGTATTTTTTGTTCTTGCCAGTTCTCCTGTGCTGACAGCTCAGGTCAAACCAACAAAAGGCACCGACAGGCTTTTGAGTTTGGAAACCAAAAGCAAGAACATGGAAAACAGTCAATTGAAAGATATCCCCTTCAAAAATATTGGTCCGGCTATCATGAGCGGCAGGGTGGACGATCTGGAAGTCAATCCCAATGATCCAACAGAATTTTATGTTGCCTATGCCACAGGAGGGCTCTGGCATACCCGCAACAATGGACAAAGCTTTGCTCCCATTTTTGACAAAGAGCATGTCATTGGCATTGGGGACATTGCGGTAGACTGGAAAAACAACATCATTTGGATCGGAACAGGAGAAGTCAACAGCAGTCGCTCTTCCTATGCCGGTATAGGTGTATACAAGAGTGCGGACAATGGAAAAACATGGGAATACCTTGGTTTACCAGAATCACAACACATCGGAAAAATTCTCCTCCACCCTACTGATCCCAAGACTGCTTGGGTGGCAGTGCTGGGACACCTCTATTCGCCCAACAAAGAAAGAGGCGTATACAAAACCATCGATGGTGGTAAAACATGGAAACATGTTTTGATGATCGATGAAAATACGGGTGCTGTTGAAATGGACATCAACCCCATGAACCCACAGGAGATCTATGCTTCCAGCTGGCATAGGATACGCAAGGCATGGGACTTCACAGAGGGGGGCAAGTCATCCGGTATTCACAAAAGCACAGATGGTGGAGAAAGCTGGCAGCTTGTTTCGAAAGAAGGTTCAGGATTTCCACAGGGCGATGGCATTGGCAGGATTGGCTTGGCTGTTCATCAAAAGGATCCCAATATTGTCTATGCAGTTGTAGACAACTACAACCTTCGATCTGATACATTTAAAATTGAAGCCGGGCCTTCTGCCAATCAGATCTTTGGATGCGAAGTTTACAAGAGTGTAAATGGAGGAAAAGATTGGAATAAAACACATGACAAAAACATTGGCATCTACAATACATTCGGATATTACTTCGGGAAAATATTCGTTTCGCCTGTTAATCCCAACAAGATCATCATCCTCGGCGTGAATGCCAACCTCTCTACCGATGGAGGAAAAACATTTGTATCGATGGACAAGGGGAACACCCACGCAGACTGGCATGCGATTTGGATCAATCCGCAAAGAGACAGTCATATTGTTGCGGGCAATGACGGCGGATGCAATATCACCTACGATGATGGAAAAAGCTGGTTCAAGGCCAATACCCCAGCGGTGGGACAATTCTATGCGATCAACACAGACAATGAAAAACCCTATAATGTTTATGGTGGTTTACAAGACAATGGTTCCTGGTATGGGCCATCAACCCACAAGGAGTCGATCGACTGGACAGATGATGGCCAATATGGCTACAAACGACTGAACGGTGGTGATGGTATGCAGGTGCAGATCGATCCCCGTGACCACAACATTGTGTACAGCGGATCACAGTTCGGAGCC
This sequence comes from Chitinophagia bacterium, assembly GCA_009922495.1. GTDB lineage: Bacteria > Bacteroidota > Bacteroidia > Chitinophagales > Chitinophagaceae > Pollutibacter. The sequence continues at coordinate 10,166 of RFVQ01000001.1, read as the reverse complement.
TATATGCGGATCAATAAAAACATGCCTGGGGGCAAAGCATTGCGTCCAGCTTCGTCCAGCCCTACCGACAAAAACAGGTTCAATTGGCAAACCCCCATCCTCCTTTCAAAACACAACCCTGACATCGTTTACATGGGAGCCAACAAGCTTTTCCGAAGCATGAACAAGGGAGATCAATTCGAACAGATCAGCCAGGACCTGACCAATGGGAAAAAGCCTGGTGATGTACCTTTTGGATCCCTTACCACCATCAGTGAATCCCCCTTTCGTTTCGGACTGATCTATACCGGCTCCGATGACGGTGTAGTGTCCATGACCCAAGACGGAGGCAATAGCTGGAACCAGCTGAAATTACCAAAGGGATTGTATGTCAGTCGTGTGCTGGCATCCAGGCATTTCGAAAACCGTGTGTATGCAACCCTGAATGGTTATCGTGATGATCATTTTGAAGCATATGTTTATGTCAGTGATGATCGGGGAAATACCTGGAAACGCATTGGAACAGATCTCCCCTTAGAGCCGGTGAATGTGATCAGGGAAGACCCCAAAAATGCAGCAATATTGTATGTGGGTACAGACGGTGGTGCCTATGCCAGCATTGATGGAGGAAAATTCTTCCAGCCTTTCACCAATGGACTACCCAAGGCCATTCCAGTGCATGATATCGCCATTCAGGACCGTGAGAATGAGATCATCCTGGGCACTCATGGAAGAAGCCTGTTCATAGGAAAACTAGACCTGGTTCAAAAGCTTGTAGAAAAGAAAAATTGATCAGCTGCCTTTGAGGTAGGCAACTGCCAACTCATATCCCTGAAGGCCTAATCCGCATATGGTACCTTTGGCTTTTGCGGATACATGGGAGATTTTTCTGAAATCTTCTCTTGCGTGTACGTTGGAGATGTGTACTTCCACAACAGGTGCGGGAACAGCAGCAATGGCATCCCCAATGGCTACGGAAGTATGGGTATAGCCTCCTGGATTCAAGATGATGCCATCAGACCCAAACCCTTCTTTCTGTATTTGGTCAATCAACTCACCTTCTACATTGCTCTGAAAATAGCTGAAACTGACGTCGGGATGAGCTGACCTGAGTTTATCCATGAAAGCATCAAAGCCAACTGAACCGTACACCTCAGGCTCTCTTTTCCCCAGCAGGTTTAGGTTCGGACCATTGATGATGGCTATCCTTTTCATATCAGTTGTTGTTGATCAGAGAAATGAAATCATCGAAGAGATAACGGCTGTCATGTGGACCTGGCGTGGCTTCAGGATGATATTGTACTGAAAAGGCAGGACGATCTTTGAGCCTGATGCCCTCAATGGATTCATCATTCAGGTTGACATGGGTCACCTCAATCCTTTCAGCATTTCTTACTGCATTGGCATCCACTGCAAATCCATGGTTCTGTGTGGTGATCTCACAAAGTCCTGTCATGAGGTTTTTAACAGGATGGTTCAAGCCCCTGTGGCCATGGTGCATCTTGAAGGTTGGAATGCCATTGGCAAGGGCCAATAGCTGATGGCCCAGGCAAATTCCAAATACCGGCTTCTTGGTTTCCAGGATCTTTTTTACAGTGGCGATGGCATAATCCATCGTGGAGGGATCGCCAGGTCCATTGGATATAAAATATCCATTGGGATTGAATTCCTGCAAGACCTCAAAGGGTGTTCTGGCGGGATGCACCCGAACATAGGCTCCCCTGTCGGCCATGCATTGGATGATATTTCTTTTGACACCAAAGTCCAGTACGGCGATGCGAATAGCGGAATTGGGATCTCCCATGTGGTAAACCTCATGAGTGGATACTACGGAGGCCAATTCCAGTCCATCCATTGATGGCACTTTTTTCAACTCAGCCTTTAACAATTCGATATCCGTATTTTCAGAAGAGATGATGCAGTTCATCGCACCTTTTTCACGAATATGGGTTACAAGTGCTCTGGTGTCAACATCTTCAATGGCAACAACATGCTGGTCAATAAGATATTGCTGCAATGAATCAGTTGCCATCATGCGGCTGTATTTTTCTTCCAGGTTTCTTCCAATCAAACCTTTGATCTTCACGGTTTCACTTTCCACGTCTTCTGGCTTGACACCATAATTACCAGTATGAACATTGTTCATGATCAGTACCTGACCGTAATAGCTGGGGTCTGTAAATACTTCCTGATATCCTGTCATTCCTGTATTGAAGCAGAGTTCACCGGAGGTGGTTCCTATCTTACCAAAGGAACGGCCATGAAATACCATTCCATCTTCCAAAACGAGGACTGCGGGGACTGAGGACGATTCCTTTGTAGGCATGTTGGATGATTTACAGGTGCAAATTAAAAAAGGCAGGAACAATAGTCCTGCCTTTTGAAAAGATAATTTATCAACATTTTCTTATTCAGCAGGTGTTGCTTCTTCAGCAGCCGCTTCAGCAGCAGGTGCTTCCGTTGCAGGGGCCTCAGCTGCAGCAGTTTCAGCAGCTTTCTTCTTGGCACCACCACTTCTCCTTGTCTTCTTGGCAGGAGCAGCAGCTTCACCTATTCCCTTACCATATATTTCATTGAAATCAACCAATTCAATCATGGCTCTTTCTGCATTATCACCTACCCTGATGCCCAATTTGATGATCCTGGTATATCCACCGGGACGACTGGCAACTTTGGGTCCGATTACAGTGAAAAGCTCCTTTACAGCAGCTTTGTCCTGCAAATGAGAGAAAACAAGACGATGGTTGTGCATGATTTGCTCCTTGCTATCTGCCTTCTTGGTCTTGGTGATCAGTGGCTCGATGAAGGTGCGCAATGCTTTGGCTTTGGCCAATGTAGTTACGATACGCTTGTGCGTGATCAATTGGCTGGCCATGTTGCCCAAGAGGGCTTCGCGATGGGCTTTCTTTCTGCCCAGGTTGTTGATTTTGTCTCCGTGACGCATGACTGTTTGTTTTAAAGCTGTACCGTGTCAGGAATTACAGCCTGTTATGGTTTGTTTGATTAAAATTCTTCTACATCGATACCCAACTTGGCGAGGTCCATTCCGAAATGAAGACCCCTCTCTTGGAGTACCTGTTCGATCTCAGAAAGAGACTTTTGACCAAAGTTCCTGAACTTCATCAGGTCTTCCTGCTCGTATTGCACCAACTGGCTCAAGCTGTTGATCTTAGCCGCTTTCAAACAATTGAAGGCACGAACGGAAAGGTCCAGGTCTTCCAATGGAGTTTTGAGCACTTTCCTCAACTGGAGGGTTTGCTCATCCACCAGATCTTCCTTCTTCTCTTCCTTGTTATCGAAAGTGATGTTCTCGTCAGTGATGATCATCAGGTGCTGGATCAAGATCCTGGATGCCTGCTTCACTGCTTCCTCTGGATGGATGGTACCATCGGTAACCACATCCAACAAAAGTTTTTCGAAATCTGTGCGTTGCTCAACACGGGTATTTTCGATCGCATACTTCACATTTTTGATGGGAGTATGGATGGAGTCAATCGGAATAAATCCGAATGGAGCTTCTTTGATCCTGTTCTCTTCAGAAGCGATATAACCCCTTCCTTTGGAGATATGCAGTTCAATATTGAGCTTGGCTGAGCTGTCCATCGTACAGATGAGCAATTCAGGATTCATTACTTGGAATGTTCCGGTAACTTCGTCGATCATGCCGGCAGTGAACTCAGATTTTCCTTTGATGCTGAGGTTCAACTTCTCAGTTTGAACATCATGATCAAGGATTTTCTTGAACCTGATTTGCTTGAGGTTCAGGATGATCTCTGTTACATCCTCTACAACACCTTTGAGGGTTGCAAACTCATGGTCGGCGCCTTCAATGACAATACCAGTGATGGCATATCCTTCCAATGAATTCAGGAGAACCCTGCGGAGTGCGTTACCAATGGTAACACCGTATCCGGGTTCAAGTGGACGGAATTCGAATTGTGCTTCGAAATCGGTTGCTTTCTGGAGGACAATTTTGTCCGGCTGCTGGAAATTTAAAATGGCCATATTTAAATTTCTGTTTTTACTTGTTGTTCCCAATTTTATTGGGAGAACGGGTGATATGAAAACCCAAGGCCGGCAAGCCGGCATCAGGCAGATTACTTAGAATACAATTCAACGATCAGTTGTTCCTTGATGTTCTCAGGAACATTCTCTCTTTCAGGATAAGCTACAAAGGTACCAGTCAATTGTCCCTCGTTGAAATCCACCCATCCGATCTTTGGATTCTTGGGTCTCATCAGGCTTTTCACACTGGCATTCTCTTTGCTCTTATCAGCAATGGAAACTACATCTCCTGGCTTCAGTTGATAAGAAGGAACATTCACCACTACATCATTTACCATGATGTGTTTGTGAGAAACCAACTGGCGGGCAGCAGGACGTGAAGGAGAAATACCCATGCGGTAAACGGTATTATCCAAACGTGCTTCCAACAACTTGATGAGGTTTTCACCGGTAACACCCTTCAGGCGGGCTGCTTCCTCAAAAGTTTTGCGGAACTGACGCTCCAATACACCATAGGTATATTTAGCCTTTTGCTTTTCTTTCAACTGGATAGCATATTCACCCAATTGCTTGCGCTTGCGTTGTGCGCCATGCTGACCGGGAGGATTGCTGTTTTTGTCTAGATACTTTGCATTGCCCAGAATCGGCTCACCGAAAATCCTGGAGATCTTTGTTTTGGGACCTGTGTAACGTGCCATTTGTAATGAATTTTGATTTTTTAGTTTGAACAGCGGATTATGAAAAAATCATAAAACTGAATCCGTTGTCCTGTTATGAATATTGATTATACACGACGCTTTTTAGGAGGGCGGCAACCGTTGTGCGGCAAAGGAGTGATGTCCTTGATCATGACCACCTCGATTCCGGAATTGGCCAGTGCACGAATTGCACCTTCCCTACCGGCACCTGGACCTTTTACATATACATCCACACGCTTGAGACCAGCTTCCAATGCAACCCTGGCACAATCCTGTGCTGCCATCTGCGCTGCATAAGGAGTATTCTTTTTGGAACCCCTGAAGCCCATCTTACCAGCACTGCTCCAGGAAATAACCTGGCCTGCCTTGTTGGTCAAACTAATAATGATGTTGTTGAAAGTGGCGTTGATGTGGGCATCCCCGAAACTATCAACTTTTACCACCCTTTTCTTTGCAGCGGCTTTTGCGCTGTTCTGTTGTGCTTTTGCCATTGTAATTTAAAATAGGTATTCAAAATGTTGTCAACCTTTTCAGGCCCTGATCAACCCTTGCCTGCACCTGGTTTCCGGCGTTGAACAGTTGTTATGGGTGCAATTTATAATAACAGAAAAGCGGCAATCGCCACTTTTCGGTTGATTATTTCTTAGGAGCCTTCTTCTTACCTGCAACAGTCTTCCTCTTTCCTTTCCTCGTGCGGGCATTGGTTTTGGTACGCTGGCCCCTAACAGGCAGTCCCTTACGGTGACGAAGACCGCGGTAACATGCGATGTCAAGCAGACGCTTGATGGACATTTGAACTTCAGAACGAAGCTGACCTTCAACCTTGAACTCATTGGTAATGATAGACCTGATGGCATTCAGCTCATCATCATTCCACTGATTTACTTTTTTGTTGAAATCGATCCCTGCCTTGGACAAAATGTACTGGGCAGTGGACTGTCCGATGCCATAGATGTAAGTGAGACCAATCTCACCTCTTTTGTTCTTTGGCAAATCAATACCTGCAATACGAGCCATAAATGTTTATTGTATTTTTCTTGTTGTTTGAATGTGGATTAACCCTGACGCTGCTTGAATCGGGGATTCTTTTTGTTGATCACATAAAGTTTACCCTTGCGGCGAACAATTTTGCAATCCGCACTGCGCTTCTTGATGGATGCTCTTACTTTCATATACCTGTTTTATACCTTTTAGGTCTTTTTTATTTATATCGGAAAATGATCCTTCCTCTTGTGAGGTCATATGGGCTCATCTCCACTCCCACCTTATCGCCTGGAAGAATACGGATGTAGTGCATCCTCATTTTTCCTGAAATGGTCGCAAGAATCTCATGTCCATTCTCCAATTTCACTTTGAACATAGCATTGCTGAGTGCTTCAATGATAACTCCGTCCTGCTTGATTAGTGCTTGCTTGGCCATAATTTGGGAGCGCAAAGATAAGATAATCAATGGAATTGTAAAAATATCTTGGAGGATATTTTCAATCCTTTAGACCTGTTTTTGAGAAATGGGTCGATCCTTCAGGACCTGACACCGGCAATACCCTTATAATAGTTTGATCTGAAAGGCCAGGGTACTGCAGCGAGCAACAGCAGCAAAGCCACGAAAAAGTAAACAAAGGCCTGTCTGTATTTGAGGGAATCGCTCAGGTCTTTTTTTGCCATGCCACGTCCCAAGGTGATGAAGAGGATGGCCAGTAACATCGAAACGGGATGCTCTACCTGAAAAAATCGGATAAAGGGATCCTTCATCCTGGAACTGCCTGCTGGGATCTCAAAAGTGAGGAGGCCATACCTGCCCATCAACCATTGATAAAGGCCCAGCAACAAAGTGATATGGGAGGCTATCATCGTGAACAGCCAGATCTTGGCATCACCTGCCGAAAATGACTTGTTGCCTTTCCAACCGGTATATGCTTTGATGATTGACAACAAAAGAAGAATCACAATGATCCAGCGAAGCAAATTGTGCAAGTGAAGCAATCCTGTTTCCATAAATATTTTTTAGAACTCCAAAAGTAACGGATGGGCGTCAATAAAATCCTTGCTACTGCAAAATTTTCATCCCGGCTTTCTGATTAACTTGCACCATGCCTCCGTTGACATTTAAACTGGAAAAAACAGATGCCCTATCCAAGGCACGTGCGGGAACGATCACAACAGATCATGGTACCATACAAACGCCCATCTTCATGCCAGTGGGAACTGCAGGAACCGTAAAAGCCCTGACACAACAACAATTGAGAGAGGATGTCAAAGCTGAGATCATCCTGGGCAACACCTATCATCTTTACCTTAGACCAGGAATGGAAGTCCTCCAATCTGCTGGAGGGCTGCATGCCTTCAATGGCTGGCAGAAACCTATTCTAACAGACAGCGGAGGTTACCAGGTTTTCTCTCTGGCTGCCAACCGAAAAATCAGTGAAGAGGGGGTTGTTTTTCAAAGCCATATCGATGGCTCCAAACACCTTTTTACGCCTGAAAAAGCCATGGACATCCAAAGGGTGATCGGCGGTGACATCATCATGGCATTCGATGAATGTCCACCCTACCCCAGCGAGTATAAATATGTCAAGGACTCAATGGAATTGACGCACCGATGGCTGGACAGGTGTTTTCATCAATTCAATCATACGGAACCGCTCTACGGATATACCCAAAATCTTTTCCCCATCGTACAGGGCGGAACACACAAGGATTTGAGAAAAGCCTCCTGTGAATACATCAGCGCAAAAGATGCAGTGGGAAATGCCATAGGGGGGCTGAGTGTGGGTGAGCCCACCGAGATGATCCATGAATACTGCGGATGGTCCTGCGAACACCTTCCAGAGAACAAGCCGCGCTATCTGATGGGAGTTGGTACCCCTGCCGATCTTTTGGAATGCATTTCCTTGGGGGTGGACATGTTTGATTGTGTCATGCCTACCCGCAATGGAAGAAATGCCATGCTCTTCACCACACAGGGTGTTATCAATATCGACAATAAAAAATGGGAGTTTGATCATGCTGTTTTAGACCCGCTGCTCGATAACAATGTTTCTTCCTATTACTCAAAATCGTATTTACGCCATTTGCTGAAAAGCAAGGAAATACTCGGACTTACCATTGCCAGCATCCAAAACCTTGCGTTTTATCTATGGCTCGTCAAAACAGCAAGGGAAAAAATTATAGAGGGGAATTTTGTTAGCTGGAAAAAGGAAATCCTGCCCATCATCACCAGAAGATTGTAGCCTTTTCAGTAATTTGAATTCATGAAAAAAGTTTGGATAAAGCTCATTTGGGGGATGATATTGCTCATCAAAGTACTTCCTGCATCCTCGCAAAACAAATCACTTTTCGAGAAGCAGCTCTTTATTTTAGGAAATGATACTCTCCCTTGCAGAATCCTCACTCCCAAGAATTTTCAGTCCGGGAAAAAATATCCGCTTGTTATTTTCCTTCATGGAGCTGGAGAAAGAGGAAATGATAATGAAGCACAATTGACCTGGGGAGGAGATCTTTTTCTCGATTCTGCCAACAGAGCCAACTTTCCTGCCATTGTAGTATTTCCTCAATGCCCTAAAAACCAAAGATGGTCAGATTACTCCAAAAAAATCACTGATGAAAATGCAGATCTTCCGGTTTGGACAGAAGGTGAAATGACCCGACCACTTCAACTGGTTTCTGCATTCATCGACACATTGCTGAAATCCGGAACAATAGAAAAGAAGAGGGTTTATCTAGGAGGATTATCCATGGGGGGATATGGCAGTTTTGAGTTGCTTTGGCGAAAACCAGGTGTTTTTGCTGCAGCCATTCCTATTTGCGGTGGAGGAAATCCTGCCATGATCAGTGGGTACAGAAATGACTTGCCGCTTTGGATCTTTCATGGCGACAAAGACAATGTGATTCCTGTGGCCAATTCAAGGATGATTTTCAACCTACTGAATCAAAAAAATAAAAACGTCAAATACACCGAATATCCGGGAGTGGGACATGACAGCTGGAAAAATGCTTTCCAGGAAAAAGAACTCTTGCCTTGGCTCTTTTCACATCGACTGCCCAAAAAATCAAAGGGTTAAAACTGCAGGGTGAATCCAGCCTGCAGATTACGGGAGGGTGCTGCATTGTAAAACCTTCCGCCAAATGCATTGATATCATTCCCCAATCCGTATCGCTCATTGAAAATATTATCTGCAACCAGGTAAATGCTGCAGTTCTTCTTGGCCATTTTCCCTTCCCATCCCAATTTGCCCTGCCACAACCGGTAAGGTTGGGCAAATGCAGTATTGGCATCGTTCAGGGGGATGGCTCCGGCATAGTAAAAATTTGCATTGCAAAAGAACCCTTGAAGAAATGAAAACTGCACTCCCATGGATACAACTTCTGAAGGCACTCCAGTGAGTTTGTTTCCTGAAAAATTTGCACCACTGGGTTTGTACTCAAGAAACCGGAAGCTGTTTTTTGTATAAGCAGCAGATGCAGTCATTCTGTATAGACCATTGCCTGTTTGTCTATTCAGGATCAACATGGAAATATCCGTCTCCCATCCTTTTTGTTGGGTGGAGCCTGTATTGATGAAATACTCGGCACCCCTGGCATTCACTTGTCTGACAATCGCATCTTTCAGGTCAAATTGAAAATGAACCAACTCCAATGAAAACCTGCTGCGCAAGGCACTGAACTTGACACCCCATTCTTTGTTCCATCCATGTTCCGCCTGAAGTTCTTTGTATACCCCTCCAGCTGAAGGTCTTATCTCAGCAATGGTAGGTGATGAATATCCCTTTGATATCACTGCATAAAAACCGAGAGGCTCAATGGGATTGATCATCAATGAAAACCTCGGCAACAGTTGCCCCTTGAAATTCATATCAATCATTCCATTGTTTGGAATACCCAAAGTCCTTTCGATGCTGTATCGAAAATTATTATAGCTAAATCCTGTTTGAAATCGCATGAACGAAAAGGGACTGACTTGCACCTGTGAAAAAAGAAATTGCTGCCTTGCAACGATATTATCCGTCACTTTGTTTGCATCCGGAACACCTTTGTTGTTTCCACTGCTATCAATGGAATAATCACCGGTTTGCAGTTCTATGCCACTAACCCATTGTATTGGAATCCCAATGTTTTTCTCATACACCCACTTGGACCTCAACCCAACATTCAACTCACTTCTTTTTTCATAATTTGTAAGAAAAGGATTTTTAAATCCAGTGAATGAGGAACTGATGGCTGTGACCGTTTTCCAACTTTTGGAAAGCTGAACAGTATTGGCAATTCCCAATACAGCCGTCTTGTTGTACACTGCTGTTTTCTGGTCTTTGAAGGATGGCAACACTGCAGTGGCTGGCCTCGATTGACGCGGATTGCTTTCGAATTGCGAAAGCGTTAAGCCACCTGGTGTTTGGTAATAGAGATCAGTGAGCAACAATAAAAAATCAGTGCTGAACTTATCACTGCTCTTAAATCCCAGCCGCATCATCAGGTTATCCTTTCTCA